>DASZFO010000243.1 GCA_035939775.1 Pirellulales bacterium
CGTCCCGTTCCAGCAACTTGCCGATGCGGACTTCGATCCGCGTCAGTTCTTGCCCCTCTTCGGGCGTGACAAACGTGTAGGCCACGCCTTCACGGCCCATGCGGCCTGTGCGGCCGACGCGATGCACGTAGTCGTCGCAAAAGGCCGGGACGTCGTAGTTGATGATATGCGAGATGCCGGTCACGTCGATCCCGCGGCCGACCACGTCGGTGGCGACGAGGTAGCGAATCTTCCCCTCGCGAAACCCGGCCATCACGCGGTCGCGAACGTTCTGGGCCAGATCGCCATGGATGCAGGCGACCCCTTTCAGTTTTTTCTCCAGCCGATGGTTCACCTTGTCGGTGCCGCGCTTCGTGCGGCAGAAGATGATCGCCTGCCGCGGCTCCTCACGCATTAGCAGCCGCTCGAGCAATTCGTATTTTCGTTCCGGATCGACCGTGAAATAAAACTGCTCGATTGTATCGACGGAAATGTCTTTCGGCGAGAAGTTGAGCATCTCCGGATCGCGCATGTACCGCTGGGCGAGCCGCTCCACCGGCGGCGGCATCGTAGCGCTCAGGAGCAGCGTCTGCCGCGAAGCGGGGCACTTCCGCAGAATTCGTTCGATGTCCGGACGAAAGCCGATATCGAGCATTCGGTCGGCCTCGTCGAGCACGATGAACTTCAGGTCGCGGAGATCGAGCGTGCCGCGCCCCATGTGATCGAGCACGCGCCCGGGTGTGCCGATCGCGATGTCCACGCCACGCTGCAGCTTTTCGATCTGCCCGCGGAGCGGCTTGCCGCCGTAGAGCGGAACAATGTGCAACCGTCGGCCGTGCGAGAGCTTCACCGCTTCATCGCGGACCTGGACGGCCAACTCGCGCGTCGGCACGAGCACCAGCGCTCGCGGGCCGGAAACTTTATGCCCGGGCCCCCGAGGATGTTCGTCAAGCCGTTCGAGGATCGGAATGACAAATGCGGCCGTCTTGCCGGTTCCGGTACGGGCTTGCCCCAGCACGTCCACTCCCGCCAGCGCTCTCGGGATCAGCCCGGCTTGGACCGGCGTCGGCGTCAGATACTCGACCTTCGCCAGCGCGCCGAGCATCACCGGCGACAGAGAAAGATTGTCAAAACCGACGGTCGATTCTTCAGTTTGTTGGTCTAGATCAGGCACGAATCCCAATTTCCCGAAAGCAATGGTTTCGCATAACTCTATCGTACAAAGCGAGTTTCGTCAACCCGGCGGAGGGATCGGAACTCGGATCGTTGGAGTTCAGCCTTTAGGCTGCCGGGCGCAGGCTAACGCCTGAACTCCAACGATCAACCAGAGGTCAATCGTTAGCCGGTTCGCTTGCGATCCGGAGTGTTTGGGCCATCCCGTCGCAAGCGACGGGGCTAACGCAGCCGAGCCCGCACTCGACGACTGTAGGAGCGCATGCTTGGCAGGGCGCGCAATAAATCAGGCCGGCTCGCCACGCAGCGAGCCGGCCTTTCTCGTCGTATCAGCGGGCCGCCGCGGAGCGAGTCCGCGGCCGAGCACGATCTACTTCTTCTTGCGGGCAGCCTTCTTGTGCGAACGCGCCGGCTTTTTGGCCGGGGCCTTCTTCAAGGATCGCTTGGCTCTCTTCGTAGCCTTCTTCGGCGATCGAGCGGTCTTCTTGGCGGCCTTCTTTTTCGTTGCCATTTCCTTGGCTCCTCGAATCGAGCGCTCCTGGCGTATGCGACACTCTTCCCCTCGGGCGCTCTGGCAGGGGAAGCCGCAGGAAAACCTTTAGCAGTCAACCGCGCGCATTGAACCAAGTTTCACTCGAACGCGTCAAGACGAGTTTGCATTCGCCCATGCTTCGAGCATCTCGAATTGCAAACCGAAATCATGTTCGGTCGTGCCTAGCGGGCTCTTGAAGAACGCGGCGAGGAAGCTGAGGACTCCCACGTCGCCGCGGCGCCATGCGCGCTCGGTGAAGCGCACCAGATCCAGCACCAACGGCGCCGCCAAAAGTGAATCGCATCCTTGCCAGATGAATTGGAACGTCATCGGGGTGCCGAGGAAGCCGCGGAAGTGAACGTGGTCCCAGGCCGTCTTCCAATCGCCGAGGCTCTTGATGTATTCGATCGAGACCAGCGTCTGCGGGGGATAGCCGAGAATCTCGCCGAGCAGACGATCCTTACTGACCATTTTGCTTTTCTTGTTCACGGGGTCGTCGAGCACCTTGCCGTCCATGTTGCCGAATATGTTATGCCCGACCCAGCTCATCACCTCCAGGTTCCGTTTGGCGAACATCGGAGCGAGCACGCTTTTAAGCAGCGTTTCACCCGTCTTGCCGTCGTAGCCCATGTGTCGCGTGCCGCGCTCGATGGCCAATTCGCCGATGGCCGGCGGCGTTGCGCCCACCGAAGGCGTGAAGTTCACGTACGAGCAGCCCAGGTCGAGCGCCGCGATCGCATAGAGCGAACTGGCGGCCAAGGGGCAGCGCTGCGGCTTGTCGAGCAGCTTGTTCAACTCGGCCCACCGCTGTGGGAGTTCGGCCGGATCGAGCGGCGGCTCCGTCGAGGCGACGTTTACCACGATCAAATGGGCCAGCTTGTTCGCCTTGCGGAACGACTCCAAATCGTCCTTGATCCGCTCGATCGCGCCGCGCGGCGACTCGCGCCGCGCGGCGGCCGAACCTTCGGCAAATTTCGCGATCGTCGGGCCGACATTGAGGATCGTGCCAGGCCGGATGCTCTTTTCGATCTTGTCCAACTCGGATTTGCACTGGCGGAGAACGTCGGCATCGATCGCACGGCTCTCCGTGTGCATCCGATTCGCTTCGTCGAACAAGCGGCCGGGACGGATGTCGTGCCCGCCGACCACCAGATCCTTCCAATCGACCAGGTCGAGCGCTTGGAAACGCGGAAGGGCGGAAACGAGGCCGGCGTTGCCGATAAGCCCTTTCTTGAGCGCGGTCAGGCCGGTAAGCGTGGTCGTGGCGACGCCTCCCTTCGCGCCGATCAACCAGAGTCCGATGCGAGCATGCGCCATGTTGGCCCTTGGAAGCGAACCCGACACAAACTATTATTGTCGGACGAACAAGGTGAAGCGTCAAGCGTTCCATTGGATCCCTCCATGCCACTCAACATCTCCCGCATCGTTCAATCCCTGGAACCCTCTGCCACGCTTGCAATGGCCGCCAAGGCGAAGGAACTCGCGCGCTCCGGCAAGACGGTTTACGACTTCAGTGTCGGCGAGCCGGATTTCACCACCCCAGCGCATATTTGCAACGCAGCGGTCGCGGCGATGGAAGCCGGGCACACACACTATACCGTGGCCAGCGGCATCCCCGAACTAAAGCAAGCGGTGGCCAAGAGCTACCGCCAGCGGCACGGTCTGCAATACGCGCCGGAGCAAGTGGTCGTTTCGAATGGCGCGAAGCACTCGCTGCACAACGTGTTCACCGTGCTGTGCAATCCGGGAGACGAGGTGATCATCCCCGCGCCGTATTGGGTCAGCTATGCGGAATTGGTCAAGCTGACCGGGGCCACGCCGGTGATCGTCGAGACGCGCGAAGCTGAAGATTTCAAGCTCTCGCCCGCCGCATTGCGGGCCGCGATCACACCGCGGACGGCAATTCTGCTGCTCTGCTCGCCGAGCAACCCGACCGGCAGCCTTTACTCGCCGGAAGAGTTGGCGGCACTGGCGGATGTGGTTTTGGAGAAGAACCTGCTCGTGGTGAGCGACGAGATTTACGAGCGCTTGATCTACGGCGGGCGGCGTTTCGCCAGTTTTCCGACGCTGCGCCCAGGCTTGCAGGAGCGGACGATCGTCGTCAGCGGCGTAAGCAAGTCGTATGCGATGACCGGCTGGCGGATCGGTTGGACGCTATCGCCGGCGAACGTCGCCAAAGCCATGGCCGATCTGCAAAGCCAGGAGACGTCGAATCCTTGCAGCATCAGCCAATATGCCGCGGTGGCGGCACTCGAAGGGCCGCAGGAGTGCGTCGATGAGATGCTCGGCGAATTCGCGCAACGCCGCGACTTCGTGCAGAAGCGGATCGCCACCATTCCGCGGCTGAGCTGCCCGGAGATGGGAGGCGCCTTTTATGCCTTCGTCAACATCCGGGCCCATCTCGGCCGACGATACGGCAGCGCTCAAGTAGACAACTCGGCCCAATGGTGCCTGACGCTACTGGAGCAGCAGAATGTGGCCACAGTCATGGGCTCGGCCTTCGGCGCCGAGGGCTACGTCCGCATCTCGTTCGCCACAAGCATGGAGACGCTCAAGACGGGCTTCGACCGGATCGAAGCGTTCGTGCGCAGCGCGTCGTGAGCGAGGAGTCGTGGCCGACGCTGCCAGCGTCGGAGGTTGGGCATGGAATTCAGTTGGCGCATGGCCACTCAGAGCAGTGGCCATGGCACCCGTCAAATCGGCTTTGGTCTCCAAAGGCGTTCACCGCAGCGAGACCACTCGCATCCGCCCGTTTTCCTCGATGTTGATCTTGTCTTCCCGTGCCAGCCAGCCCAGGGCTTGCATGATCGTGTCGCGCGGGGCGTCCATTTCTTTGACGAGCTTGGCGATCGTCATCGAACCGCGGGATTCCAAAACGCGCCAAATCTCGCCAGCCGTCTCACCGATCTGGGAAATCAACGTCGCCATGTCAGTCGCCATGGAATTGACCTCCTCATGTCAAACGATTCGTCCCTGGGCGGCGCCGCGAGCCAAGATGCTTGCCACCAGTCGATGCGAACCGGCGCACCACGGGCAGTTTGGGTAGCTGCCGGGATTATACCGCCTCCACGGTCCCACTCAAGTGGCCTTTGAACCTTCACATAACCGCCGAGGACCGTCGCCATTTTGTGCCATCCACGATCTCCGCGAGGGTCGGCGGAGCAGTTCTGGGGACTGTCCCATTCTCTCAGGCAGTTTTGTGGCAAATTGTTAACCTCTAGACACAAGCTGTCATCAGTAGCTAAGTTAGTGCTACGCTAGGCGGCGGCGGAGCCGCTGAATTTCACAGTCGCACGTCGGTCTGGAATGCAATTCTTCAGCTTTATCGCCAAGAATGTGTTGCGGCGCAAGGTCCGCTCGCTGCTGACGGGGGTCGGGGTCGCGGTGGCGATTGCGGCGGTCGTGGCCTTGCTGGGGGTCGCCCGCGGGTTTGAAGATTCGTCGCGGCAAATGCTCTCCGGCCGCGGCGTGGATATTGTCGTCGTCCGGGCCGGACTCGGTCAGGAAGACACCGCTCGATTGTTTGAAAACATCGGCGAGCAAATCGCGCAACTGCCAGAAGTGGAAAGGGTTGCGCCTGTACTGACCGACCATGCCGGCTTGCAGGGTGCGAGCCTACCGGTCCCGATCATCGGATATCCAGCCGACAGCTTCGCCTTCGATCAACTCGTCGTGCCGCCCAATAACGGCCGCAAGCTCACGGCTAAAGACCATAATGGAGTGATGCTCGGGGCCATATTGGCCCGGAACCTCGGCAAGAAGCCCGGAGAGCAGGTGACAATCGACGAGCGCAAGTTCACCGTCGCCGGGGTCTTCCAAGGTTCAACCATGATCGAGAACGGCGAAGCGGTGGCGCTCTTGCCCGACCTGCAAACGCTCATGGATCGATATGCCACCGACGACGCCGGGAATCGGGTCGGCCAGGTCACGCAATTCCAGGTCGTGCTCAAGCCGGGTCTGAAAACCGACGAGGCGGCGGTCGAGAAAGTGCGCGGCGAGATCAAGAACCTCCATAGTCCGAAGGGCCAACCCTATGGCTTGGCGGCCCAAACTTCTGAACAGTATGTGAACAATTCGAACGAAGTCCGGCTCTCGCAGGCGATGGCTTGGATGACATCGGCCATTGCCCTGATTATCGGAGCGGTCGGCATGCTCAACACCATGATCATGTCGGTGCTTGAGCGAACGCAGGAGATCGGCATCTTGCGGGCGATCGGCTGGCGCAAGATTCGCGTCATGCGGATGATTCTGTGGGAATCGTTTACTTTGAGCCTGGCGGGCGCGGCGGCCGGCACGTTGGCCGCGCTGGTCTTGACGCGATTCGTGAGCCGACTTCCGGCCTCCAATGGCCTGGTCGAGCCGAATATCTCGCCGACGGTGATCGGCATCGGATTCTTGTTGGCGCTTTTGGTCGGATTGGTCGGCGGCGCGTACCCGGCCATCCGCGGAGCGAGCTTACCGCCGACGGAGGCGTTGCGCTATGAATGACTCTTATTACGATCCCTCGGCCCCGTGCCTGGTGCGCGTCGATCGAGTGAGCCGCACGTATCCCGATGGCAGCGTGACGGCGCTAGCGGATGTGTCGCTGGAGATTCGTCGCGGCGAGTATGTGGCCATCATGGGCCCGAGCGGGAGCGGCAAATCGACGCTGCTCAATTTGCTCGGCACCCTCGACCGGCCGACGACCGGCGAAATCTATTTTGAGGACCAGCCGCTTTCTTCGCTGCGCGATCTGGATCGATTCCGTTCGCGGAAGATCGGTTTCGTCTTTCAATCCTTCTACCTATTGCCGACGCTCACGGCAGTCGAAAACGTGCAGATCCCGATGTTTGAAGGACCGCTCGGTGCATCCGCTCGCGCGAAGCGAGCGGGCGAATTGCTCGAGTCGGTCGGCATGAGCCATCGCGCGAAACATCTGCCGATGCAGCTTTCCGTCGGCGAGAGGCAACGCGTGGCGATCGCTCGCGCCCTGGCCAACGAGCCGCAGGTGCTGCTGGCGGACGAGCCGACGGGCAACCTCGATTCGCGCTCGGGCAACGGAGTGCTCGATCTGTTCGATCAACTGCATCGCGAGCGCGGCATGACGCACGTCGTCATCACGCATAGTCTCGAGGTCGCCGAGCGGGCCGAGCGGATCGTTTGGATTCGCGACGGCCGAGTGGTCGAACAACCTGCCGACACGACCCATTATCGCGAGCACCTCTAGCTCATGCAGTTTTTTGCATTTATCTGGCGCAATTTGCTCCGCCGGCCGGTCCGCAGTGGGCTGACGATTGTCGGCCTGGCGGTCGCCGTTGCCGCCGTGGTGGCTTTGGTGGGCATTTCCGATGGGTTCTCGCGGCAGTTCCAAGAGCTGTACGACCGTCGCGGAGTCGATCTGGTCGTTCAGAAAGTCGGCAGCAGCGCCGAATTGAACAACGGCGTGCCGGAAGAAATGGGCGATCGCATTAAAAAGTTGATGCCGGGTGCCACCGTCATGGGCGGGCTGATGGATGTCGTGTCGTTTCCCGATCACGACCTGATGGCCGTGATCATCAACGGCTGGCCCGCCGACTCCCCGCTTTTCCTCGACCGCAAGCTGATCTCGGGCCGCTTTCCCAAGGAAAGCGATTACCACAAGGCCATCATCGGCACGGTGCTGGCCGCGAACCTCGGTAAGAAGGTGGGCGACACGATCCGCGTCTACGACACGGATGTCGAGGTGATCGGCACTTTCGAGAGCGCGAGCGTTTTCGAGAGCGGTTCGATTGCGACGTTGCTCAAAGACATGCAGGAATTCATGAACCGGCCCCATCAGGTGACCGGCTTCATCGTCCGCACCGATATCCCCAAAGACGTGCCCGACCGTGAAGCCAAAATCGCCGCGTTCGGCAAGCGAATCGAGGAGACGCTCGACGATGGGATCGCCGCAATGCCCTCCGGCGCGTTCATCCAGAACGTCGGGCTAATCAAGCTTGCGAAGGCCGTGGCCTGGGTGACATCGGCGATCGCGCTGGCGGTCGGCGCGATCGGCATGCTCAACACGATGGTCATGTCGGTCTACGAGCGCATCCGCGAGATCGGCACCCTGCGAGCGGTCGGCTGGCGCAAGATGCGCGTGATGTGGATGATCCTCTGCGAATCGATCTTGCTGAGTCTCGGCGGGGCGGTGATCGGCTCGATCGCCGCGATTGGGCTGACTCGCTTCTTGAGCAAGATGCCGATGACCTCGGAACTGATCGAGGGAAAAATCGCCCCGGTCATCTTCGCCGAAGGCTTCCTGCTGGCCCTGCTGGTCGGCCTCCTCGGCGCCCTCTACCCGGCCTACTGGGGCGCGAACCTGCGGCCGATCGAAGCCCTGCGGCGGAAGTAGGAGCATGTCAGGTGGCGACCAGCTTCCCGGCGCGCCCCCCGGCCAGGTGCTGTCCACGCCGGCTTTTTCGAGTGTCAAGAGAAAAGCTCCTTTTTGTAGACACGGGCTTACCGCGAAATTACTATAGGTTGATCGTGGGGTGGTGGGATTCGGAGCGTCCCGATTTCCAGATGGGACCGCATTGAGCGACGGCGTTTCATTGCCTGTTGGCCTATCGGGCGCCCCGGCTGAAATCAATTCAACTTCATTATCGTATGTGAGGCAGATCGCTTATGAGATGGCTCCCTATTTGTTCATGCGTGCTGGCGTCCGTCGTTTGTCTTGCATCATCCAATCGAACCGTTGCCGCACCCTTGAGCACGCTGGCTCCGAACGGCAATCTCCTCTCGCCGGCAGACACATTTGCCAGCGACCCCGTGTCAGGTTCCTTTACCGTCGCTCAGGCGCTCGATGGCAAGGTGACCTCGCAGGGTCCTCCGCAGGCCGACAACGGCCTGATCTTCTCCGGTTCAGAGACGTTCAATGCGGGGGCCGGTAATAATCCGCAACGGTTCGCGATTACTGGATTCAACAGTCCGATCGGCCAAATCTGGCTGTATGTGATTACCACGGATACGCTTCGCATGCCGTCGACGAACGACGGCGAGCAGATCTTGATCAAGAGTTCGACGACTTCGACCACGTCGCTGAACGCGGGGGATTACGCTACGACTTTGCTCCCGCTTACGGGCTTTCCGACATCGGCGTTTTCGAATACGCCGGCTGTGGTCGATCCGGTCAACGATCCGGCGCGAAGCGACTCCAAGTACCTCGTCATTCCCGTCAACGCTCCGGCCGGCACGAAGAGTCTGTTCTTTGATTTTGACGGGGACGGCAACGGCGTGCGCATTCAGGAAGTCCAGGCCTTTGCTCCGGTGCCCGAACCAGGTTCGGTCGTGCTGATGCTGATCGGCGGCTTTGCGCTCTGCGCCGCTAATCGTGCGAGGCGAATGAAACGCGGCGACGGGCCCGCCTGACCGACCCGCTCCGCAGGGCATTCGCTGTCGAGTTCGGCGAGCGGACCAGCGTTATCAAGCCGCGTCGCACAACGGCGAGCTAATACGGCTCGATACTGTCACGGGAGAGTGCTTCCACGTGAGCGTCCGGCGGTTGCTCGGCTGGATGCGGGTCGGTACGATCTGAGCATCGAATACACGACTTTCGACTCGGACGCATCCGAAGTTCTGCGTCTCAAATCCGCGCCGACGCGAATCACTTCCGGGACAACCTCGCTAGCGATCGTGAACGAGCCGCCGGCAGAGGGATACGCTGTGAAGCCGTTGCCCGGCGGAAATGTGGTCGTGCGCATTCACCACCGAAATGCGCGGACCATCAAGTTGACGCTGGCGGAGTAGCCGCCGCGGCGCAGTTGGAGGTCCAATCGGCGATCTCATCAGCGCGGCTCGAACAAAACAAGCCTGCTGATCAGAATCAGCCCCACGATCATGGCGATGATGCCCGAGAGTCGAACGACTAGTTCGGGCTTTGGCATCAATTTCTCCATCGCGATCACGGCCGTCACCAATACGATAGCAGCCGGGTTCATCATTCCCAGAGCCAGCAGGATTAGCGTCGGGCCGGAGCAGCAGGTAACACAGGAGATTCCGGAACGAATGCCCACTCGCCACGCCGACCATGCGCCCCTACGCGATAACGAAACGCCACAGGCGAGCGACCCGCGGCATTCACGCAGGCCGAATTTCGTCCAGGGCATGAATTGCATGCAGCCCGCTATAAAAACTGTTGCGGCGATAATGAATGGCATGGATCGGCTGAATGTTGCCCATCGCATTGCGGCAATCGCTAACCCGGATTATTCATGGCTTGCGGAACAAAGCGGCCTCCGGCTGCGTTTAAGAAGTTGATTCACAACGACTTCGTTCGACGCAGGGAGGCCAGTCATGAGTTTACAGTCTGTCTTGTGTTTTGAATATGACTTTTTG
>DASZFO010000244.1 GCA_035939775.1 Pirellulales bacterium
CCGGGCAATCGCCGATTATTTCGCCAAAGACGAAGCCGCGGCGGACGCCTTTCCCGCCGATTGGCATTTTCACCTGACGCGGAAGGAAGTGCTGCGCTACGGCGAGAACCCGCATCAGCGCGGCGCCCTATATGCGGGGGAGGATGCGGCCGGTGCGAACATGGTCTCCGCTCGGCAACTTCACGGCAAGGAGCTGTCGTACAACAACCTGCTCGACTTGGACAGCGCGCTAGGCATCGTGCGTTCGCTCGAGAGGCCGGCGGTCGTGGTGATCAAGCACAACAATCCGTGCGGCGCGTCGATGGCCGACGAACTGGCGGTGGCCACGCGGCGCGCACTCGATGGCGATCCGCTCAGCGCTTTCGGTTCGGTGCTCGGTTTCAACCGGCCGCTCGACGCGGCTTCGGCCGAGGTGCTGGCGGAGCCGGGTCGTTTTGTGGAAGCGATCGTGGCGCCCGGTTTTGCTGCCGACGCCGTGGAAATCCTGACGACGCGCCCCAAGTGGAAAGCCAACGTGCGGTTGATGGACGTCGGTCCTCTCGACGCCGTTCGGCCACGATGTGACTTCCGCCCCTTGGCCGGCGGAATGCTTGTGCAGGAATCCGACGTCCTAGCCGATCCGGAAAACGAATGGAAGACTGTGACACGGCGCCAGCCGAGCGAAGACGAGCGGCAAGAACTGCGATTCGCGTGGGCGCTCGTACGTCACGTCAAGTCGAACGCGATCGTGGTCACCAAAGACCAAAGCGTGCTGGGGGTCGGCGCCGGACAGATGAGTCGCGTCGATTCTGTGAAGATCGCGCTGGAGAAGGCCGGCGAGCGAGCCCGAGGTGCCGTGCTCGGCTCCGACGCCTTCTTCCCGTTTGCCGATTCGATTGGGGCGGCCGCGGGCGCGGGCATCACGGCCGTGATCCAGCCCGGCGGCTCGCGGAATGACGACGAAGTGATCGCCGCCTGCGACGAGCATGGCCTAGCCATGATCTTCACCGGCCGTCGGCACTTTAAACACTGAAACCGCGGCGCAGCGCCGTTCAGCGCATCAGCGCAAAATACTCGTCGCTGGAGAGAAAGGTGATGCCGGCTTGCTCCACCGTCAGGCTATTGCCTTCCAGCTTGCTCACCCACGACTGCTTGTCGGCGCTGTCTGGCTCTCGTTGCAACAGCACGGAATAGAGCTCATCGACCAGGCGAGTCGTGGCGTCTGGGCTGTTGACGAAGATCGATGCCAGTTCGGCGCGGGTCATTCCCGCGGCTAATTGGCCTTGCCAATAGCTGAGTCCCGCGTTGTCGGCGGGCCGAAGAGCGATGTCGTGATAGAGCGCATCCACAAAATCAGCATCGCTGGAGTGTTCTTGCGAATACTCCGGCGAGCTGACAAAGGCGTCCACTTCTCCCTTTTCGCCCAACGCGGCAAACAGCGCCAACCAGTGGGCCATGCCCGACGCGTCGGCCGACCGGTTCAAAAACTCGTGATAGTACTCGCCGATCTCCAATTCGCGGTGTTCGACGGAATCCCATATCTGTAGGACGACCTGGCTACGCGGGACACCGGCCCCCAATTGTTGTTGCCAATAGGCCAGCCCCGTCGCTTCGGCTGTGCGGTCCAACACGTTGACGTAGACCGCGTTGACAAAGGAGGTGTCGGCGCCGGATGATTGGGCCGCGTTGGTCCCGCCGACGAAGAGGGGCAAGATCGTGCTTGTCAGCACGTCGCCGAAATCCGCGGTCGCGAC
Source organism: Pirellulales bacterium (assembly GCA_035939775.1). Classification (NCBI taxonomy): domain Bacteria; kingdom Pseudomonadati; phylum Planctomycetota; class Planctomycetia; order Pirellulales; species Pirellulales bacterium. Next base: position 1,734 of record DASZFO010000244.1, read on the forward strand.
TTGGCCGTTCGTGACGGTAACGGTCACACTTGGCGTCGTTGCCGTTACACCCAGCGAGGGCAACACCTGCCCGACCGTGTAAGCGCCGGGAGCCAGTCCGTTGAACGAAAAGGCGCCGTTGGCATCGGTCGTGGTCGACGGATTGCTCGCGTCGGGCACACCGGTGCCGTCGACGTCGACGAACACCGTAATGCCGGCCAGACCGTCTTCCCCCGCATCCTGTCGGCCATTGACGTTAACGTCGTCGAAGACGGTGCCGCGAATCGCTAGGGGCGAGAATTCGCCCAAATCGACGTTCGAAGTCGTCGAGCCAGCAGTTACTGTGACCACCTGCATTGGCGTCGTCGCGATGACTCCGGGCGGCGTGACTTCCGCGACCATGTGCAACCCGGGAGCGACCCCCGTGAACGAGTAGTTCCCGTTGGCATCGGTGACGGTCGATGGGTTGTTTGCGTCAGGTTCCCCCGTGCCGTCGTTATTCAAAAACACGGTGCGGCCCGCCACTCCCGACTCGCCCTGGTCGAGTTGACCGTTGCGGTTGGCATCGGCGAAAACCGTACCGTCGATGCTGTCTAGCGTGATGGAGTTGATGCGTGCTAGTTGGTTGTTGGAACCGAGGGGGAGCTGGTTAAAATGGCTGTTGACATTGGTCGGATCGGCCTGGATTGTCGAAAGGGCGGCAATCGTATCGACGACTTGCATGCCGTTGCCCAGAACCTTGCCGAACACGGCGTAGCCACCGCCGTTGCTTGGATCGAGCGCGGTCGAGTTATCGATGTCGTTGATGAAGAACT
>DASZFO010000245.1 GCA_035939775.1 Pirellulales bacterium
GTGAAGGTAAAGGTGAGGGTAAAGGAGAGGGTAAAGGAGAGGGTAAAGGAGAGGGTAAAGGAGAGGGTAAAGGAGAGGGTAAAGGAGAGGGTAAAGGTCAAGGCAAGGGTCAGGGACAAGGTCAGGGGCAAGAAGGTCAGCCGCAAGGAGACAGCCAAGATCAAGACAACCAGCCCAACCAAGGCCAATCCGACGATCAGAGCCCCGCCCGCAAGCGGATCGAAGCCGCTGAGAACAAGATGCGGCAGGCGCAGAAGCGATTGGAGGAGGCGAATCGCAAAGGCGCTGCCGACGAGCAACAGAAGGCCCTCGACGATCTCAAGGCCGCCAAACTGGAACTCGAAAAAATCCTCCGTCAGATGCGCGAAGAGCAGATCGAGCGCGTGTTGGCGATGCTCGAGGGCCGGTTTCGCAAGATGCTCGTCGAGCAAATCGAAGTCTACGAAGGGACGGTGCGGCTCGACAAAGTCCCCGACGCCGATCGGAGCCACGACGACGAGATCGAAGCTTCGCGCTTGAGCCGCAAGGAATCGGGCATCGTCCTTGAGGCCGATAAGGCGCTAAACCTATTGCACGAGGAAGGCTCCGCCGTGGCCTTCCCTGAGTCGGTCGAGCAAATGCGCGACGACATGCAACAGGTGGCCGCCCGGCTCGCTCGCGCCAAAGTGGAGCAAGTCACGCAGGTGGTCGAGGAGGACATCATCAAGCAGCTCGAGGAGACGATCGCCGCCTTGCAGAAGGCCCAGAAGGACCAGAAATCGGGCAAGCCGCGGCCGGGCCAGGCCCAAGGGCAACCTCAAGAGCCGCCGCTGGTGGATAAGATCGCGGAGTTGAAGATGATCCGCGCTTTGCAGATGCGCGTCAACAGCCGCACCAAGCGCTATTCCAAATTGCTCGAAGGGGACGTCGAGGAGACCGACCGCCCCGACCTGGTCGAGGCCCTCAAGCGGCTCGCGGAGCGCGAGGAGCGAATTCACCAAGTGACCCACGACATCGTTGTCGGGAAGAACCGATGAGAGTTAGAATAAACTGTTCGGAGGCCATTCGATTGGCCGGACTAGAGGGGAAGCGATGATTCGAATTCAAACCAGGATGGCAAGCTGCGCTTGGGTGATCGCCTTGCCGCTGGCGGCGCTACCGGCGCGGGCAACCGCCGTCGTTGCCCAGGAGCCGGCCGACGAGGAATTTGCCAAGCAACCGACTTGGTCGGCCCCTACGGCGTCGGCCGTGCGGGCCGACGTGTTCAAGTGGGTCGACGATCGGAAACCTGGCGAGGCCATTCGCAAGGAGGTGGAATCCCTTTGGCCGAGCGACTCAGGGGCATCCGCTCAGCCTGCCGCCGGCTATCTCTTGGAGCGAGTGGTCAAGTCGATTGCCTTGGCGGACGCGCAGACCGGCGATTTGGTTTCGCTCTGCGCCAAGCCGAAAACGCTCGGCCCGCTGCCGAGCTTTTCTTGGCTAAGCGACGAAAAGACGCCGGCCTTCGAGCGCAATAATCTGCGGCTGTGGTATGGCCGCTGGCTTTCGCAAGAGCATCTCTACGACTACGCGCTCGAGCAATTGAGCGGATTGGAGCCGGCCGACGTTGTCGATCCGGCCACGCTGTTGTTCTATCAGGCGGTGGCCAATCACTGGCTGTTGCACCAAGATCCTGGCCTAAAGGCGATCGCGCGGCTGTTGGAGCGGAAGAAGGAGCTTCCTCGCCGCTACGCCCAGCTCGCCGATATGATGCAGACCGATCTGGCCGCCGTCAAAGAGGATTCGCTGGACCACATCGACCGGCGCATGCGCGACGTCGACGGCCGGCTCGACCACGCTCAGGCCGGCAAGAAGGTCCGCGGCGTCGAGGACGGGATCATCGCTTCGCTCGACAAGCTGATCGAAGAGGAAGAGAAGCGTCAGCAGGAAGCCGCCGCCGCGGCTGGAAGCCGGATGGGCCCCGGTGGCCGGCGGTCCAGTTCCCCTGCTCCCGATAGCGCGAGGCTCTTGGGCAAGGGCCCGGGCGACGTGGCGAAAAAGCCGATCGGCACGCATTCCAACTGGGGCGATCTCCCGGCCAAGGAACGCCAAGAGGTGCTCCAGGCGATCGGCAAGGAGTATCCGTCTCACTACCGCGACGTGATCGAACAGTATTTCAAGCGTTTGGCCTTGGAAGATGAAGAGGCGGGCAGATAGGGACTCGGGGCTGGGGATGGGGCACGCAGGCGGAGGTCCAGGTTAAGATGGAGCGTATGATTTCGCGCGAACCAGCCATTCGACGATGCGCCGGCGCTTTGGGCCGTCTAATACCCCGCCGTTCATTGTTGCCCATTGGCGTTTTCTTGCTGGCCTCTGGCCTCTGGCCTCCGACCTCCGACCTGCTCGCGGCCGAACCGCGTCAATTCCGGGTTACGACGATTGACGGCCAGATTCTCACCGGTGCTCTCGACGAACTCGGCGATCGGCAGCTTGTCGTCGAGACGGCCGGCGCGAAGAAGACGTTCAATTCCACCGATGTGCGGATGGTCGCTCCTGTCGAAGAGAAGGGTGTTCCGAAATTTGCCAACGGACTCACGGGAGAGCGGCGGCCGGCGGTTTGGCTCGAAACGATTGACGGCAGCCGGATTCCTGGATCGACGTATTCCGTCACCAAGGGGACCGCCGAATTGAAGCTGGCCGACGGCGCGGCGCTCAGCCTCCCGACGAAGTCGATCCGACTCGTCGAATTCCCCGGGACGGACGGCGCGGCCGCGAGTTGGGTCGGCGACTTGAGGACCGATTTGGCCGCGGACCTGATCGTGGTTCGCAAACGCGACGGAATCGATTACGTCGAAGGGGCCGCCGGAGACGTGAACGACGAGACCGTCAACTTCAATGTCGATAGCGACAACGTGCCGGTCAAGCGCGCGAAGGTGGCGGGGATCGTGTATTTTCATCCACCGGACAGTGCCGATTTACCGGAGGCGAATTGCGTGTTCGACGATGCGGCCGGCTGGCGCGTGAAGGCCAGGAGTGTGACTTTAGCCGACGGCCAACTGAAGATCGTGACCACATTCGGCGGCGAGTTGGCGCGGCCCGTCGAATCGCTCAAGCTCCTTGACTTCTCGCCCGGCAAGATGGTTTACCTCAGCGATCTTCCGCCCGTCTCGCGCGACTGGACGCCGCTGGTCGATTTCGGCAAAGAGGCCGAGTCGCTGGCCAAGTTTTACCGGCCGCAGGTCGATCGCGGCCTGGACGACGGCGCGCTGCGATTGGCCGGAAAGATTTACCCCAAGGGGCTCGCGATTCCCAGCCGAACCACACTCACCTACAAAATCACCGGCAAGGGCAAGCGGTTCAAGGCGCTCGCGGGGATCGACGACGGCGTGCGCGCGGCGGGCAGCGTGCGGCTGGCGATCCGCGGCGACGGCAAGCCGCTTTACGAAGCAAAAATCTCCGGACGCAGCCCGCCGGTCGATCTAGACCTGGACATCTCGGGAGTGAAGCGATTGAATATTCTCGTGGATTTCGGCGAAGGGCTCGACGTGGGGAACTACCTCGACCTCTGTGATGCAAGGATTGTGAAATGAAGCGACGGCACGCTCAAAGTATTAGGCACACTCCGTGTGCCGCAACCATCGAACTCCTCTCCTTCTGGGAGAGGTCGGGTGAGGAGAGCGTAGGAGTGGATTCTGCCGTCACCCCAGCCCTCTCCCAACGGGAGAGGGAGCCGATTTGCGGGAGGCCGCGTTATCTCGCCAGCGCCACCCGCGCTGCGCTGATCCTGCTGGCTTTACCCATCGCCGGTCTCTCGGGCCTCGCCACCGCGCGCGCCGACGTCGATGAATCCGTCAAGAAGGCCGAGGCCGAGCGGATTGCCGCCATCGCTAAGGCGGCCCCGGCATTCGTCGCGATTTACGCCAACAATGGCCAAGGAGGCGGCTCTGGTGTGGTCATTTCGCCGGATGGCTATGCCCTCACCAATTTTCACGTCACGCACGAGGCGGGCATCGGGATGAAATGCGGCATGCCCGACGGAAAGCTCTACGACGCCGTGGTCGTGGGCGTCGATCCGACCGGCGACCTCTCGCTGATCAAGCTCTTGGAACGCGAAGACTTTCCGGCCGCCGAATTGGGCGACAGCGATCAAGTTCATGCCGGCGACTGGTGTTTCGCCGCCGGCAATCCGTTCCTGCTGGCGACCGACTTTCACCCATCGATCAGCTACGGGGTTGTTTCAGGCGTCCATCGCTATCAATATCCGGCCGGCACGCTCTTGGAGTATTCCGATTGCTTGCAGGTCGACGCGGCAATCAATCCGGGCAACTCTGGCGGCCCGCTGTTCAATGCCCAGGGACAACTCATCGGGATCAACGGCCGAGCGTCGTTCGAGAAGCGCGGCCGCGTGAACGTGGGCGTCGGTTATGCCATTTCCGTCAATCAAGCAAAGAACTTCATCGGCTGCTTGAAAAGCGGGCGGATCGTCGACCACGCGACGCTTGGGGCGACCGTGAGCACGTCCGACGATGGCCGAGTGTTGGTCTCCGATATCCTGGAGGATTCCGACGCTTATCGTCGCGGCCTGCGCGAAGATGATGAGATTGTCTCCTTCGCCGGCCGGCCGATCCCTTCGACCAACGCCTTCAAGAATATCTTGGGCATCTTCCCGCAGGGCTGGAGGATCGCGCTTTCCTATCGCCGCGACGGCAAGACTTACGACATTCTCGTTCGCTTGCCGGGCGTGCATCATGAGACCGAACTCATCGCGGCCGCCGCCAGCGAGGAGCCGGTCGAGCCGAATCCGAAAGGGAGGCAACGGGGAGCGCCGAAAGACGACAAGGAGCCGCCGAAGGACGACAAGGAAAAGCCCAAGAACGACGGCGAGAAGCCGAAGGATAACGAAGGCAAGGGCAACGACGACAAGAAAGACGCCGACAAGTCCCCGCCGGGCGACAAGCCCGAGAATAAAGACCAGCCGGATAAACCAATTCCGCTTCCCGAAGCTTTGCGGCAACTTCTCCAAAAGCCACCGTTGGCGGAGGCCGTCAAGCAGCGCTACGAAGCCCGCTCCGGATTCGCCAACTATTATTTCAACAAGCTGGCCCGCGAGCGAATCTGGAAGGCCAACGTGGCCCGCGGCGATTTTTCATCGCTCGCCGGCGAATGGGCGCTTTCCGGTGATCTGATTGGCGGCGGCACGTTCGAGATCAAGCTGACTGATAAGGACGCCTCGATTGCGCTGCCGCTGGGCGACACGAAGCTCGAGGTGTGCGACGATCTCGGCGCCGTGCTCAACCCGCCGGGAAGCGGCGGCCTGTTGGCGGCTTTGCACCTCTGGCGGAAGCTGCAAATCGGCGGGCCGGTCAAATACGGGCAGTTGGTTTATCTCGGCACGATGCCGCTCGTTGGCCACGATCGGCCCGTCGAGGTGATCGTCGGCACCGCGGGAGGCGTGGATTGCCATTTCATGTTTGACACCGTTGACGAGTCGCTGGTCGCACTCGAGATGTATCCAGCGTTTGACACCGACCCCTGCGAAGTCTACTTCAGCGATTATCGCGAATCCGAAGGCCGCTTCTTCCCGCGCCGCCTGGAAGTCCACTATGGCGACAACCTGTTCGCGATCATGACGATCACGAAAGCCGATCTGAAAAAGGAGTCCGAGAAATGAGCCGGCCGGCTTTTCCCCAAATTGCTGCGGACCTAACCTCGGACCGTGCGCCGCCGCTTCGCGCCATTGGCTCGTTGTTTTTCGTTCGGCATCTGCCGATGGTCGTCTGCACATTGCTCCTGGCAACCGTAACCGCATCCGCCGGCCCTTCGCTGGCGAAGATCAGCGGTCAGGTCCAGCCGAAGATCGTTAAAATCTTCGGCGCGGGCGGGCTGAACGGCTTGGAGACTTATCAGAGCGGCTTTCTAGTCTCGTCCGACGGTTACATCGTCACGGTTTGGAGCCATGTCCTCGACGTCGACGAAGTCACCGTGATCCTCGACGACGGTCACAAATACGAAGCTAAACTGATCGGGCCCGATCCGCGGCTGGAGCTGGCGCTGTTGAAGATCGACGGCCAGGATTTGCCTCACTTCGATCTTTCGCAATCGGTCCCGGCCGCCGAAGGGACGCGGGTCTTGGCCTTCAGCAATCTCTTCGGCGTGGCGACCGGCGAGGAAGCGGCCAGCGTGCAGCATGGCGCGATCTCGGCGGTGACGACGCTCGACGCCCGCCGCGGCGCCTACGAAACGCCCTATCAGGGCCCGATCTACGTGCTCGACGCGATGACCAACAACCCCGGCGCCGCCGGCGGAGCGCTCACCGATCTGCAAGGCCGGCTGCTCGGCGTGCTCGGCAAGGAGCTGCGCAACTCGAAGAGCAACATCTGGCTGAACTTTGCCATCCCGACCGCCGAATTCGTCACTTCCGTTGAATCGATCCGCAAGACGGGCACGTCCGCGGGGACTCCCGATCCATCGAAGCCGAAGTCGCCCGATAATCCGCTCACGCTCGACCGGCTCGGGATCGTGCTGATTCCCGATGTGCTGGAGCGGACGCCGCCGTTCGTCGACGAGGTGCGGCCGGACTCCGCCGCGGCGAAGGCCGGCGTCCACCCGGACGATCTCGTGCTATTGGTCGAAAATCAGGTGGTGCAATCCTGCGCTGCCCTGCAAAAGGAATTGGGCCTTCGCGAAGCCGATGCCGACGTTCACTTGACTCTCATGCGCGGCAACGAATTGATCGAAGTGCAACTCAAAGTACCCGAAGATACGAAGCAATAGCCGCCATGCAGAGATCGACTGAATTATCGCGGCCACTGCGAGCGGCTCTGAGTGCCACTGCTGGCTTGCCAGCAGTGAAGCCCAACCCTCTGCTTGTAGGCAGCGCCGTTCAACGAGCTGACAGCGACGAAGGTGGCGCGGATGCGAATCGTGGCGAGTCTGGCGCTGCGAGCCGCAAACCAAGGACGGAGCTTCACTGCTGGCAAGCCAGCAGTGGCACCCAATCCAGCGGGATTCTCGGCATCGGTGCATTCAGCCTTGCCGCCACGCTTTTTCTCACGGCCGCGATGGCGTATTCCGCCGATGACGATGTCTCGCTCCGCGAGGATCAAGCGATCAAATCGGCCGTCGAGCGGGTCGCACCGTCGGTGGTGCGAATTGAAACCTTTGGGGGACGAGAGCGGATCGGCGATCTGCTCGTCGGCACCGGTCCGACGACGGGCCTCGCTGTCTCGGCCGACGGTTACGTCATTTCGAGCGCGTTCAATTTCGTCCAGAAGCCGGCCCAGATCTTGGTGCACCTCGACAACGGCGCGCGGCTGCCCGCCAAGCTCGTCGCCACCGACCACAGCCGGATGATCGTGCTGTTGAAGGTGAATCTCCCGTCCGGTGTGGAACTGGCCGTGCCAGTCGCCGCGCCCGAGAGCGAAATCGCCGTCGGGCAATGGTCGATCGCCGTCGGCCGCACGTTCGACGGCGCCGAGAGTCTTTCCGAGAATCGCCGGGGACTGTCCCCTTTTTCGGAGTCCGCGGAGAAAAAGGGGACTGTCCCCCTCTCCGTGGGCGATTCTCGGACAGGCTCTAAACCGAGCGTCTCGATCGGGATCATCAGTGCCGTGAATCGCATCTGGAACAAGGCGATGCAGACCGACGCCAAGATTTCTCCAAATAACTACGGCGGACCGCTCGTGGATATTGAGGGGCGCGTCATGGGCCTGCTCGTGCCGTTGTCGCCGATGGCCAGCGACGAATTAGCGGGCGTCGAATGGTACGACTCGGGCATCGGATTCGCCGTGCCGCTCGAGACCATCAACCGCATGCTCCCGCGGCTGGAAAAGGGAGAAGATCTATACGGCGGGCTGCTCGGCATCAGCATGAAGGGGATGGACATTTACGCCGACGAGGCGGAATTGGCCGCCGTGCAGCCAAATTCCCCCGCCTACCAGGCCGGCTTGAAGCCCAAGGACAAGATCGTCGAGATCGACGGCCACAAGATCGCGCGGCAGGCGGAGCTGAAGCATTTGCTCGGCCCGCGCTACGCCGGCGACAAGGTGACGCTAGTTCTGCTTCGCGGCAGTGAACGGCTGGAAAAGACGATCGAGTTGGTCGGCAAGCTGGTTCCCTATGCGCACCCGTTCTTAGGGGCCCTGCCGATGCGGCTCTTTGGCAAGGATCCCGGCGTGACGCTGCGCTATGTCTATCCCGAAAGCCCTGCCGCCAAGTCCGGTCTCCAGCCCGGCGACCGGATCACCGCTTGGGAAGGAAAGCCAATCAAGTCACTCGACGAACTGTTCGAGCAGCTTGTCTCGCTGACGCCGCGGCAGAAAGCGAAGTTCGAGGTCCATCGCGGCGACGAAACGCTCAAGCTCGAAGCGCAGCTTGCCGCGCTGCCCGAGACGATCCCCGGCGAGTTGCCTCCGGCGCACGACGAGCCGCCGACAGCCGACGGGCCGAAGGCGGCCGTCGGGATCGTGAAAATCAAGATTCCCGAATCGCAATCCGAGTGCATCGCCTACGTCCCCGAAAATTACAACCCGCGGCTGGCTTACGGGGTAGTCGTCTGGCTGCACGCACCGGGCGGATTCAAGGACGAGGAACTGGCCGCTCGCTGGAAGGAGATTTGCTCGCGCGACGATCTGATTCTACTGGCGCCCAAGAGCGCCGATCGGGCCAAATGGCAGCGGACCGAGTTGGGTTTCGTCCGCAAGACGCTCGACGACTTAAGCGGCAAGTACCACGTCGATCGCGCGCGGACGATCGCCTGCGGGCAAGAAGGCGGCGGCGGCATGGCCTACCTTTTCGCGTTGGCCAATCGCGAGGTGGTCCACGGCGTCGCGGCGATCGGGGCCGGGCTGCCGGCGGGCGCCCAAGTGCCGGCCAATGACCCGGTGCTGCGGATGGCGCTCTATATCGCCGGGCCCCAGAAAGACCCGCTCAAATCGCAGATCAAGGCGACCATTGACCACTTTCGCTCCGAGAAGTATCCCGTCACCGAGAAAGACCTCGGCCCTGCCCCGCGCACGCTCTCCGCCGACGAACTCTCCGAGTTTGCCCGCTGGATCGACTCGCTCGATAGGATCTGATGACCCGCCGCACACAGCTTGGAATCCTGACCTTGCTTCTAATCGCGGCGGCCGGGCTGCTGAAGCTGTTTGAATCTTCCAGTCCGATTGCCGAGGAAAGCTTTGGCGCGTGCCTGCGGTTCGGCATTATCCTCGGCGCGTTCTGGCTAGCCTATCCCGATCTCGTTCGGCTGCCGATCTGGATCTATCCCGCGGTCGTGCTGCTCGCTCTGGCCGCGATCAAATTCAAGCTGCTGCTCTTCGCGATCCCGCCGGTGCTTTTTCTCGGCTGGCTGCTCCGTCCGCGCAATCCGGCGGGCTCGCGCCGGCGATGACCGAACTCCGTCTTCCCATCCGCCAAAAAAATCGGCCCGCCGCAGTTCGGTGGGCCGAATTTGTTGCCGCGTCGCAGCTCAAACTGCCGTCTACGAATCGACACCTCCATCGCCTCCCGCGGGCCGCGGGCCGCCGCCCGAGGGCGTCGGATTGGCTGGCAATGGGGCCGGCGCGGGTGGAACGAGGCGGTCTTTGCCGGCATCCCCTTCGCCGTACTTCTTGAGCAATTCGGCGGCCAGTTTGTCGTTCGGGGTGAGCTTCACGGCCTCGCGCAGTTGGTCGAGCGCTTGCGGCGTGTGCCCCATCATCAGGTATTGATAGGCCCGCAGGAATCGGGCGTCGGCGGCGGTTGGATTGTCGTGCGAGTATTTTTCGAGCGCTCGCAGTTGGTTGGTGTAAGTCGCGTCGTCGCCGTAGTAGGCGTAGAGCGTCGCCCAATCGGCCGGCGGGCCGAACGCCAGCGCCGCATGGGCCTCGACCGCCGCGCCGCGATATTCGGCCGAGGCGAACATCGCCAGCGAGATCAGCTCGTGCGCTTTTGGGTTCTGCGGCGATTCGACGGCCGCGTGGTTGGCCAGCCGCAGTGCGTCGCGATACTGGCCGTTCTGGAAGGCGGACGTGGCTTGGGCGAAGAATTCGCCCCCGGCTGCTGATTCGCCGGCAGCCGGCTGCGCGTCGGCATTTTGCGCCGCAGTATCCACATAGTCCGTCTGCACAGCCTCCGGCTGGCTCACGACCGCGGCGGGGTAGATCGCCGGGCCATAGGAGTACGGCCCCGAATAACCATAACCGTAGCTCGGCCAGGAATCGTTGTACCACCAGGGGAACCAAAACCCCGCGCCGATCCCGATGGAGGGAAAATAGCTGAAGTTGTTGTAGCGGCCCCACCAAAAGTTGCCGCGCCAATTATTGTTGCCCCACCAATTCCCGCCGTTCCAATGCTGGCCGTGGTTCCAGTCGCTAAGATGCTGTTGCCAGGTGGAAGAGCCGCGATCCATTTGCCAGCTCGATTGGCCGTGCGCCCAATTCGACGAGCCGAAGTTTTGCGAATGCGAGTTGCCGCTCAATCCGGAGTTGTTGGAGAGAAAGTGCGACGACTGCGGCGAGAAGCTGCGGCTGGTGCCGCCGCTGAAGTTGTGGGAGATCGACGGGCTGAATCCACCGCCGCTAAAGCTGTGCGACATTCCGCCGCCGCCGAAACTGTGAGCGCTAAAGCCGCCCCCTCCGCCGCCTCCACCTCCGCCGCCGCTATGCCCGCCACCTCCACCACCACCACCACCTCCACCGCCATGCGCGAGCGCCGAACTAGCGCCGCACGCCATCATCGCCGCCGTCAACACCGCGATTCCACCGAACCGATGCAATCTCGACATAAGTCACCCCCGTTTCGAGCCTATCCGAAAACGGCCGGGGACTGTCCCCCTTTCCGCGGGCCGCTTTCGGACAGGCTCTTGGATTCGCCGGTCGTGCCTGTACCATGTAGTCACTCGCGACCGGCTGCTGTTCGTTCAACTCTGGATTATACACGCTCCTGACCGGCAATGGAAAAAATGCGAGCTAGATGCGGGAGTTTGAAACCGTGAAATCGCGTCGCGGTGTGAATGTGTGAAGGACGAAACGGATGCAACGCGTCGTGCCGCCGACCAGGCGGACACTACGCCGCCTTCGCGCTAGGCACTTTGCACTTTCCCCGGACTCTGACGGTTGCGATTGCCTTGCCGCCGGGGTAAAGTCGGAGACGCTGAAGCATCAGTCGGCAGGAGGCAGGACGGTAGTCGCCGGCGCCTTGCAACTTTTCCTACATTTTGACGACGCATTCGCACGCCGTAATCCTTGCTTCGTACTTCGTACTTTTTACTTCGCACTTGAATTCGGAGCATCCCATGAACCGCACGCTGCTCGCTCTCGTTCTGATCCTCTTTCTTGCGGCGCCGGCCGCCCGCGCCGCCGATTCGCTGCAATCTGGCGACTATCTGGCCGTGATCGGCGATTCGATCACCGAGCAGAAGCTGTACTCGGTCTTCATCGAGGATTATCTCCTGATGTGCCAGCCCGCGGCGGACTTGCGCCAGACGCAATTCGGCTGGAGCGGGGAGACTTCGTGGGGATTTGCGGCCCGGATGGACAACGACCTGCTCCGGTTTCAGCCCTCGGCGATCACGACCTGCTACGGAATGAACGACGGCGGCTATTCCCCGATGACTCCCGATAAAGCCCTGCACTATCGCGACAACCAGCGGCAGATCGTCGAGCGCGCAAAGCAGGCCAAGGTCCACCTGATCGTCGTCGGCTCCCCCGGTTGCGTCGATGCCGACACATTCCACAAGAAACCGGCCGACGCCGAGATGTACAACAAGACCCTCGCCGCCGAGCGCGACATCGCCCGCGAGGTTGCCGAGTCGGAAGGGGTTGTCTTCGCCAATGTCTACGACCCGATGATCGACGTGATGACGAAAGCCAAAGCCAAGTACGGCAAGAAGTATCCCTTGGCTGGCGGCGATGGCGTCCATCCCGATCGCAACGGCCATCTCGTCATGGCCTACGCATTTCTCAAGGGGCTCGGCTGTCCGGGCGAGATTGGCCGGATCATGGTCGATCTCAAGGCCAATCGAGCGGAAGCCACTGCCGGGCACAAGGTCCTTTCCTGCCGCGACGGCGTGGTCGAGCTGGAAAGCACGCGGTATCCCTTCTGTTTCTACGGCGATCCGGCCCAAACTTCGTCTACCCGCGGCGTCATCGAGTTCCTGCCCTTCAACCAAGACTTGAACCGCTTGACGCTCGTGGTCAAGGAACCGGCCGGGCGGTGCAAGGTGACTTGGGGCACGGCGAGCAAGGAGTTCTCGGCCGAGCAGCTTTCCTCCGGCATCAACCTGGCCGCCGAGTTCCTCGACAACCCATTCTCCGAGCCGTTCCAACAGGTCGAGAACGTGATCCGCCGCCAGCAAGAATTCGAGACCCCGCTCATCAAGAACCTGCTTCACAGTATGCCAGAGTACAGACGGCTGCTTCCCGAGGCGACGGACAACCTCGAGCAAATCGCCGCCGCCGGCCTCCACCGCGATAAAGAGATGATGGGCCTCTCGACTGCCGCTGTGAAACCGGTCCGACACAAGATCGCGATACAGGCGGCGGGCAGCTAGCGCTAGTACGAAGTATGAAGTACAAAGTACGAATTGGCAGGCGTTCGCGCGGTTCGCATCGGCCGGAGGATGTTCCAATGTTCGATCTGCAAACCATTCCCTTTAGTACTTCGTACTTGGTACTTCGCACTTGTGACGTATGACTTGGTTCACCGAAGACTCGACGCCGATTCTGGTGATCGGCGTGATCGTCGAGGCCATCTTGCTCTTGGCCTTGGTGAAAACGAGCCGGGTGGGCTTGCTCTACGCGATCGTGGGCGTGGGGATCGTGACGGGTGCGATCGTCTGGATTGAAAAGCACACCGACACCGACACCAAGCGCATCCGCCGCGTGTTGGATGCTGCCGCGGTGGCCGTGGAAAAGAACGACATGCCCGGTCTATTGGCGCTGATTTCCCCCGCGGCCCAAGGGATGCGTAGCCAGGTGAGCGGCGTCCTGCCGCAGGTCGAAATCCGTAAGGCGTATGTCACCGGCCTGGCCGTGAAGGTCAATCGCTTCAATAACCCGCCGACGGCCACGGCCGAGTTCTTCGGCCAGGCCGACGGCAAAGACCGCCACGGCGTCTACGCCGACCAACACTACATCGCCCGCTTCAAAGTCAACCTGCACTTCGAAAACGACCGCTGGCTGATGGACGACTACGAAGAGCAACCGGGGTTAGGAAACGGCGGTTGAGGGTGAATGCCCCCGGATTTCGAGGCCGTCGCCGATGGCTCCGGGTTCAACGAACCCGCGGTTATGGCTCCTTCCAGCGGACTTCCCCGTCGGCCACGCGGGCGCCGAGAGCCAGGAATTCAGCATTGCGGGGGGCGGATTTTTTTGGGTCCGAAGCGGCTGACATTGAAATCGCTACGACAGCGGCTTGAGCCGTGAGCGTTGCTTTCGGCGGCACGTCGGGCAGGCCGGGGGGGGCGATGCTGCCACCGTTCCAAAAGGCGGCGGCTGCCGCCCAGCCGGCGGACGTCTCGTGTTTCGTCGCTTCGGCCGCTGATTCAGCGCGGCGGCGATTCTCCTCGGTCGGCTCGACGACCCAGGCTTCGGCCGCTCCAAGTGCCGCTCGGTCGGCCGGCGGCAGTTGATCGCCGAAAGTCGCTCGGATGCATTGCGCGGCCCACCAGACCACCTCGCGCTTCGGCAGCGCGTGGGCCAGAAGCCGCATCGCGTCGGCGTGCAACTGCTTCTTGCCGAGCAGAAAGAAGAATTGCCGCACCGTTTGCTGCGGCTCCAGAAGCGAGCGGGCCTCGTCGTCCAGTTCGAACTTTTCACCGACCATCGCGGCCAGCGGGATTGGCACGTGGACAAAACCGCTCGATAGCGTTGCCACGGTGGGCGATGCGGCAGCGGCGCTGGCGGCCGCGACGCTCGTCGCTGGCGCCGTGGCCGAGTTTCCCTCGATAAACACGCTGAAGGTCGAGGCCCCCGCGCTGATCCGATCGCCGTGCGTTACGATTCCTTCGGCGACCGGCTGGCCGTTCACCAGCGTTCCAACTCCGCTCGTCAGGTCGTGGATGCGGCAGATATTGGCCGAGAATTCGAGCGCAAAATGGACCGGGGCCATCGCGCCGTCTTGCGGGACGCTGAAGTCGGCCCGTTCGGTGCGGCCGAAGTGCATGAGCTGGCCGGCGCGGAGAAACGTCTTCCGCCCCGCCGCCGGACCGCCGGTAACTTGTAAGATGACTGCCATATTCTAGTTGATCTTCACCATTCCGCCCTTCATATCGAGCATCGCATCGGCGGCGACTTTGATCACGCCACTCTTGCTTTGCAGCATGCCGTCGGCCTGCAGCTTGATCATCGTGGATTGGATGGTCACACCGGTCGGAGTGAGCTTGATCGAAGTCGCTCCGACTTTCAACTCGATCGATTGCATCGCCTCGATCGTGCATTGACCCTGCGAAATCTTGTAACTGGCGTTCCCCATGTTGACCGTCACGCTCAAATCCCCCTGTTTCACTGTGTGCGCGTCGTCCTTCTGCACGGTGACGATCCGACCGCCGTCTTTCACCTCATGCGTGTCGTCCTTCTGCACGGTCGTGGTGCGCGTGCCCTTCTTGACGGTCAGCGTTTCGTTGCCTTGATCGAGTGTGGCGGTGCGGTCGTTATAAATGTCGATCGTTTGGTCGCCTTTGTCTTTCTTGTCGAAGCCGACCTTGAGCGTGTCGTTATTCTCCACGACCCGATTGAAATCCTTCTCGGCGTGGAAGTAAACCTCTTCGCTGTCTTTCTTGTCCTCAAATCGCAGCTCGTTGAAGTTTTCGGCGGTCCCCTTCTCGGTGCTACGAGTCTTGACGTAGTTGCGGGTCTTGTTGTCGGGCAGCGTGTAGGCCGGCATGTGGTCGGCGTTGTAGACGCAGCCGACGACGATCGGCTGATCCGGGTCTCCTTCGAGAAACGCGACGATCACTTCGTCGCCGACTCGCGGCAGGAAAAACGCCCCGAAGCTCTTCCCGGCCCAAGCCTGGGCCACTCGTACCCAGCAGGAGCTGTCGAGGTCCTTCTTCCCCTCGCGGTCCCAGAAGAACTGCACTTTAACGCGGCCGTACTTGTCGGTGGAAATCTCTCCGCCAGCCGGCCCAACGACGACGGCCGTCTGCGTGCCGCCGATCTTGGGCTTCGGCGTGACTTGCTGCGGGCGAAACGGGACCGCCGTCGGGATGCAGCGGAACGTGTTCTTATAGCGCAGCGGGACCGATTCGTTGCTCGTGTAGGTCCCCTCCATGGTCGCCACGTGCTCGACGTCGGTCAGCACGTAGGTGCCGTTGGCGTTGAAGTGCTTGTCGAGCTGGAATTTGTAGCCGGCGATGAAACGGCGGACGTTTCCCTCGCCATCGAGCATCAAGCCATTCGCGGCGACCTGCTCCATGCGGATCTTGACGGTGCGCGTGTTGTCCTGCTCGATCTTGCTCAGCTCCGACGGTTGCGGCGAACCTCCTTTGTCGATGCCGTCGAACCGGCCGGCGTAGTCGCCGGGAAAGTCGTAGATCTCCCACTGATCGTTCCCGCCCACTTTGAGGTGATGCGTCACGGTGCCGACCGCGGCCGTCGCGAGGATCGATTCAGTCGCTTCGAGGTTCTTCGCCGGCAGCTCGAAGCAATGATCCCAAAGTCGATATTTCCCCGACCGCATCTCCTGCGACTTCTGCCAGCGCACGACGCGGTCTTCATGGAGGCTCGCGTCGCGAAGCCCCTTGAAGTCGTTAAACACGATCTTGGCGGACTTGCCCGGCAGATTGGCGAAGCTGCCGGCATCGTTGGCCACGACGATCGTATGGTCGGAATCGGTGTGCTTGAAGAAATAGAAGATTCCTTCTTCCTCCATCAGCCGCGTCGCGAATTGGAAATCCGATTCGTGATACTGGACGCAGTAATCTCGTGGTTCGAAGGCCCCCTTGAGTTCCCATTTGGTGTTCAGTCCCGTGAGCACCTTCTTGAGAATGTCGGGGACCGAGAGATGTTGAAAGATGCGGCTGCGGACCTGGCTGCGGAGTCTGACAAAGCTCGGCATCACCTCCGCCCAATATCGCGTGAGGAACTTGCCCGTGTCGGGCGAATGCACCTTCGAGCCTTCGGTGAGCTTGTAGACGACGCCGTTGAAGTATCGCGTCTCGCCGCCGCCGGGCTCGTCGAGCCGCACGGTAACGCTCTGCCCCAGCAGCTTCTCGAACGCCAGCGCGTAGTCCGGCGCCCCCAACAACGACAGTCTGATCCGGAACGGCCGCGACAGCCCCTCGCTGACCGAAAACTGCTCCAACAGCAGCTTGTCCTTGCCGAGCGACGAAGCCGTCATGCCGATCGGTCGATTGTCTTGAGTTAGCGTCGCAGTACCGGTCGACATGCATTCCTCCAGCAAATATAGCAGGCACACTCCGTGCGCCGTCCGCTTAATGTAGCAGGCACACTCCGTGTGCCGTCCGCTTCGTTCTGGTAACGGCACGCGGAGCGTGCCTACTACGTTGAGCGCCCGCGGCCGAGTCTACTTTACCGATCTTCCGTTCGCTACGCCAGGATGGGCGCGCCGTCGAGCGGCGTCCGGGGATCCGCAAGTGTTCCAGTTATGGCAATCGACCGTCGCTCGCGCGACGACCTCCTTCAACATCTTGGTGGGATTCGAGAGATTTTGTGAGCGCCGTCCTTCGTTTGCTCTCGTTCTTGACGGGTCATCCCCAAAATGGGGTAATCGGGAGGTGAGCATCGCAAGCCGTGTTTGTGCTTCACTCGTTCCAGAAGAAGTCCAAGAAGTGCATCGCAACGCCAAAAGCGGAATTCGACCTAGAAACTTGGAAATTGTTAGGGGTATGTTACGCTGAACGCTCACGCGGAGGATTTCATGGCGATCAGAATTCTGGACGTTGGCCAGTGCGGCTTCGACGGCCCACGCATGGCCGCGCTCTGGCGCGACCAGTTGGGCGCTACGGTCGATCGCGTCGCCAACGGTAAGGATGCCGTGGAACGGCTCAAGAATGGCGATTACGACGTCGTGCTGGTCAACCGCGTGCTGGCCGCTGACGGTTCTTCCGGCCTCGACGTCATCGAGGATCTGCTAAGCGCGAAAATATCGATTCCCGTGATGCTCGTGAGCGACCTGACGGACGCGCAAGACGCGGCAGTCGCCCTGGGCGCGGTTCGCGGATTCGGCAAAGCTGATCTCGGCGAGCCGGCCACGTTGGAATTAGTCGCCAGCGTCTCCGCCGGCAAAGACGGAGGCGAACGATGAAGGACAAAAAGACCGCGCCGGTAATCCGCATCTGCGGCCGCGCCGATTCGCCGGCCGCCTACGAAATCCGCAACTACCTCAGCCGCAACGTCGTCTCTTTCAAGTGGGTGGAACTCGCAGACGACGGCGAAGAAATTGTGAACTCGGATTCCCGTCTCTACGCTGGTCGCGCGCGGACCTGCCGTTCGGCGGATAAGCATTGGGTCGAGCATTATCCCGACCGCCCGTCACGGCTCGGATTGAATTGCTTCTCGGTTCGATCGACTTGTCCGCGCAAGCCGAGTTCGTTGTATCGCTCCCGGCGATCACGGAAATCGAGCGGCTCTGGGCAGAGCCGGCAATCTCTGCCTGACGCTTGGCGGTTGACCCGGTGATGCCTACAATGTCGGGCGTCATCGGGAGCCTTGGCACGGCGCGACAAGGCGAGTCGAGTCGGCCCGAGTTTTGTAAAGAGGTGTAGCTGAACGATTTGGGCCGTTATTGTCGATTTCCAAAAGAGGGCTATCCAGTGACGACGATTGCCAAGGGAGCAAAGTGTGTGACGCTCGTCAACGTCTTCACGGTCGAACCGGCCAAGCAGCAGCGATTGGTGGACGTTCTCGTCGAGGCCACTGAAACGACGATGCGGCGTTTACCCGGCTTCATGTCGGCCAACATTCACAGGGGCCTGGACGGTACGCGCGTTGCCAACTATGCCCAGTGGCGGAGCGTCGAGGACTTCCAGGCGATGCTCAAGAACCCGGAAGCGATCCCGCACATGCAACAAGCGGCGGCACTGGCGTCCAGCTTCGACCCGAAGTTGTACGAGGTCGTCGAGGTCTGCAACATTCACGGTCAGCGGGGCTAACGATGTCAAAAAAGGCAGACTTGCCGCCTACCCGAACCCATCCACCGCGCGATGCTCGCGCTCATGGGCTAGGCTGGACGCTCAATCGCGTAGCTTGGACCGCTTCCGGCACCACCACATAATGCCGCACGCCAGTACGGCAAGAAGCCCGGTACTTGGCTCAGGCACGCCGCCGACGCCCGCTACTCGGAATCCGAAGATGTCTGCGTCGTCACGCGTGGGATAAAATACGCCGCGAAACGAGGCAGCCGAGCGGTCGGGGCCTTCGCCCCAGTGGCCGCCCCGCACCACTTTATAGCCAAAAGCATTGAATGTCGTGTCCTCCCATTGATACACGTTTCCACCCATGTCGAATGTACCGAACGGGCTTTGCGAATTAGGATAAGCGCCCACGTCGGTGTAATACCTTCCTGTACCTGTTCAAGAATTCGACGTACAGAGCGTTGGTCACGTCGTAGGTGCCGATCCGGTAATTGTACGGCACAGCTCCGTAGGCTGTCGTGCCATCGTTCATTACCTGAGTGTCAGGCGCATTGCCTGCATAGCCGACCGGGACCGTTGAGATAGTCACGGCTTGCGCCGAGCCGATCATCGTTGCGAGAATTGCGAGGGAGCAGAGTCCGGCCGCTTTAGGTGCAAAGAATCGGTGCATTAGCGCGCTTTGTTTGACAAGGGATTGCCGTCGCCGGGCGACGGCTCGGAAGTAGGCATCGTAACCATGCGCCGGGCGCGAGTCAATTTGCTCGGCACCGCGGCCGTCGCATCGTCGGGCGAGAGTCTCAACGTCCCACGGTTAACGCGGCCGGACGCGGGCGGCTGGATTCTCAGCGGATCATTGCGTCAAAGCGCCGGCAATGCACCCCGCGAGAAACGCCAACATGATTCCCCATGCAGCGTAACGAATTGGCCTGCCAGCCAACGTGCCGAATCCGGCTCCGACAGCGGCCGAAACGCCAAAATAGCCAATTCTGCGCAGTGCGATGTCATTCAAGTGTCGCCAATATAGTGCGGCTAGCCACGCCGCGAGACAGAACCATGCGACCGCGCCGAGCATCCGGCGCATCGAAAATTGAAACGGCTTGCTCATCGCCGCATTATCCCCGTCCGCGGGTTGCCGGAGCAAGGGACCTGCGGGGCCGGTAGTCGTCCAAACTCGTGTCCAGGCCGCGGCGGCCGCAAATCAATGATTCTTCGATTCTTGATCCGGAAACACCCAGCGAACTGGGCCGTCTGGCTCTTCCCTTTGTCGTCGCACTGTCGCCTCTGGAAACACCCGGCGATATTCTGCTAGCTCTTCTTCGGTCACGTCGTCTACGGCATATATTTCTCCGCAATCAAGATCACCCAAAAGACGACGGACCCAAGGGAGCCTGCGCTCACCGTCAACTGTCTCGACTTCTGAGCACAAGGTAAAGCGCGGGTTTTCGAGCATCGTCTTCCGCTCCCTCACGATCTTCGCCTGCCAACCCACATAGGCGCACGAGATCGCCAATAGCGTCACGCCGATCAGCAGCGTCCGAGGCTGAATTGAAACCAGCGACGACGGCGGGGCTTCTCAGCCATAACGGGCGCGTCTGTTTTGGGCGGCTCGGTTTGCATGACCGCATTATCCCCGACCGCGGGCGGCCGGGGCAACATAATATCGGGCCACGAAAGCCACGATCCGCGGCCACCCTCTGGCCAACACATCGTCGGGCGGGAATCTGGGCGGTTCGTGGCCGACGCTCCCCGAAGCCATACGACGCGCGATGGTCGCGTCGATCGGCTGAGCATCATCGCGACTCACAAGCCCTCCGCCGATCGGCAGGGGCGTTTTCGTGCGCCGCCACGGTCGTCTAGCTTCGCTTCTCGCGGGCAATAGCCGGCTGTGGAGCTGTCTTGTCGTCGAGCATCGCCAAGAATTCATCCGGCGACGGCAAAGCCAGTGCAGCCGGGACCGTGAATATCTGCCCGCAGCCCCGGCAGTGGACGTGTGTTCCGGCGGCCAGATTGGGGTTACTCACAACCTTGCCGCAATCGGGACAGGTGAGAAAATCCATGATTCGCCTCGCCACCGTGATTCTAGCCGCCGTGATCCGGCGATTGCAAGCGCGGCAGCCGGATGGAAGCATCCTAGGATCGTGCGCAACCCAGGGGGGCAGTGAGACTCGGACATACGCCCCGGAGAATAGCAGCCGCAAACGAACTCGGAGTCAACCTTGGCCTCCAGCAGAATCTGCCGCGTGCCAGGGTCGTCAAATCGCGATTCGGACAGGAATGGACACAAGTGGACAGTGCCGCAGCCGCAGCTCGCTCCGCTCGGATCCAGCGCCTGATGGAGTCTATTGCTCCGCGTTAGCCCGCGCCACCAAGCTACCTTCGATCTCGCCGATTCAGATAGCCGAGCGAGGCCAGTCCGAGGAGGGCCAGCAACAGGGTCGAAGGCTCGGGGACCGCCGATGGATTGCCGTTCATCGTGGTGCCGTCCACGGAAGGGTCGGCCGGAATCGGATCGCCGCTGAAGCCATCGGCGCTTGGAGGATCCAAGCTCGAAGAACCCGGCGCGTCGGAGGCAAAGGGCGCCGTCGATTGCAATGAGCCGGCCAGCGCGAGTCCGCTGGATTGGCTGAGCGGGTTGCCACTGGAGTCTGACGCGTCGATCGTTACCAACGCGGGCGATCCGGCAGTGCCGCCGATCACCAGCTCGCTTTGGACGATGTGGTTAGCCGTGAGATCACTTCCCGCGTTGACCTGCGTAACGCCCGATCCGTCGATGTTGCCCACTTGCTGATGCGTGCCGGAGACAAGGATGCCCGCGGCAGCAGTGCTGTTGTTCGTGACGTTCACGCGATTCGGTCCATTGGAAAGCGCTGATACGGAGCCGGCCAGTTCCAGCGTCGCGCCGTTGTTGACCGTCGCGGTGACGCCCGTGCCGATCGTGGCCGAGCCGGTCGTGGCCTTGAAGCGCAACGTGCTCGAATCGTTGACGGCCAACGAACTGGCTAGGCCCATCGTCGGCGCGCCATCGACTTCAAGCGTCCCGCTGCCTCCTTCGGAGAACGCGGAATTGGCGTTGTTGGTGAACGTGCCGCCGAACGTGCCGCTGGACCCGCCGGCAAAGACGGCCGTCGTGCTAATGATGTTGAACGTCCCGCCGCCGTTGTTCGTCACCAGTCCCGTAAAGATAGCCGGATTGTAGGCGACGACGATTGTCTTGCCGTTTTCGTTCGTGACCGGACCGTTCACGGTCGTCAGTCCGCCGGAGAAGGTGACGCTGCCATTGTTGTCCAGCCCGGTGCCGCCGGTGGCGAAGGTGCCGAAGCCGCTGATTTGGCCCAAATTGTTCATGGGCTGGCCGTTGTTGTCGAACGTGCCGCCTGTGAGATTGACGACCCCCGCGCTGGCCAGCAAACCATGGCTAACGAGCAGTTTGTTTCCGGTGCCCGCGCGGATCAATCCGCCGGCCGGATTCAAGAGCGTGCCGCCGAGGAATAGCGTGCCCCCGATCGGCTCGATGGTGCCGGTGTTGGTAATCGCGTTGCCGATGTTGCCGAAGCCCTGGATCGTGCCCGAGTTCGTAATCGCCCCCCCGGCGAGATTGGCGGCGATGCCGTTCATCTCGATTAAGCTCGTGTTGCTAAAAGGCTGGCTGATATTCATGGCGCCGCTGCTGAGCACCACGCCGCCGCCGGCGTTGCTGAACCCGGACGAGATGGTTCCAGGCCCTGAGATCGTGCCGCCGGCTCCGTTGGTCAACAATCCGGACGCGCCGCTGAGCGTCCCGCCGTTGAGATTCAGTGCGCCGGCATTGGTCAGCGTCGCGCCGTTGAGATTGAACGGAACGGTGGCGGAGAGATTGAATGTTCCGCGATTGACGTTCGCCGCGCCGCCACTGGTGCTCAGGTTGAGCGTTCCGCCGGCCATCGTGAGCGTTCCCTCGTTGTCGAGCCCTGGACCGCCCAGCGTGATGGGGGCCTCTGGCAAGGTTGTCCCTGAGAGGGTAAACGTCGCTGGGAGCGTCAGCCCGCCGTCGTTTTCCAGGACGTTTGCCACCGTAATTGGCGCAAAGATTTCGAGTGCTCCTCCCGCCACAATCAACCGCCCGCTCAACGTGCCGCCGGCATAAAGGAAAGTCGCCGAAGCGGTCACATCGCCGACGAGCGATCCGGCGGTCATCCCGAACGTTCCGCCATTGATGGCTACATTGGCGACTGTCGATCCGCCGGTAATCGCGAGCGTTCCGCCGTTGACCGTCACGCCGCCCGTAAGCGTATTGTTGCCCGACAGGTTCTGTTCGCCAGTGCCGCTCCCGTTCACGACGAGCGAAAGCTTGCCGCCGCCGCTGCCATCCTGCAGCGTACCGGCAAAGGTGCCGCCGATGGTGTTGGAGAGGTTGCCCACCGTCAAGGTCACGTTCGCCGCGCTGGCGTTTTGGACGATCCCGCTTCCGTTCAGGCCGGCCAGCGTGACGCTGTTGCCGTTCAAGGTCAGTGTTCCGTTATCAGTCACCGCATTCGGGCGCGCCGAGTTCAGAGCGCCAGGATTGCCAATCTGGAGCGCCGCGCCGGCGTTGATCGTCACACCACCCGTGAAGGTGTTATTGCTACTCAGCGTCATGCTTCCGGCATTGATCGTCAGGCCGCCACTGAAACTGTTGCTTCCACTCAGCGTCAGGTTTCCCGCATTGACTGTCATGCTCCCTGAGAAGGTGTTGTTTCCGCTCAACGTCAAGCTACCCGCACCCGCCTTGACAAATGAGAGCGTCGCCGTGGTCCCCGGAAATTGGTCTTGGAGCGATCCGGCAAACGTCTCATTGCCGGACTCGATTACGGTCAACGTGGCAGGGCCACCTTGAATAATCGCGCTCGGCGAGCTGCTGCTGAGTCCGCCGATTGAAACGCTGTTGCCATTGAGAGCCAAAGTTCCGGTGCTTCCCGGACCGAACGCGACAGCGTTCGGCGTCGTCGAGTTCAGTGCACCGCTGCCTCCAATGCCGAGCGTACCCGCATTGATCGTCACGCCCCCCGTAAACGTATTATTGCCCGATAGATCCTGCTCGCCATTGCCACTCTTCACGAGCGACAACGCTCCGCCACCCGCGCCGTCCCGTAATGTGCCAAAATAATTGTTGGAGAAACCATTCGCGTTGTTCGTGGTGAGGGCCGCGGGAGTCGTGGCCGCGTTTTGGACGATAGCCGACGACGTGCCAGCCAGTCCGCCGATCGTCTCGTTCAGTCCTGCCAGCGTGAAGACGCCGGTGTTTTGGATCGTGACCGTTCCGGAGTCGCTGATTTGATCGCCACCGCTGCCGGAGAGCTGCACGTTGCCGGCGTTGATGAGCAATCCGCCGCTGCCGATTGCATGAACCGATGCCGAACTCGACTTGGCCAGGAGGAGCGTGCCGCCATTAGCGATCACGCCGAGGCCCGTATTGTCGGCGCTGCCGCCCAGGGTCAGCGTGTTGTTGCCATTCTTGGTCATGCCGATCGTGCCGCCAATCGCGCCATTGATGTTCACGGCATCGTTGCCGGAGACGGTCAGCGTCTGCCCGACGGCGGTGCCGTTGGTAATCGCGCCTGCGAACGTGAGGACGTCGCCGGTGTTCGTCGCGTTGTTGGCGAAAGTGTAGTTGCCTTCGAGAGTCAAGGGCGTATTGAGGGTTTCCGTGATGTTGCTCCCGGTAAACGTGCCGGCGATTTGGATCGTGCCCCCGGAGGTGAGAACCATGGGGCCGAAGAAGTTGAACGTATAGGCAGCCGCCGAGGTGTCGAACGTAATGTTCTCCAGATTGCGATTGGAGTCGGTGAGGATTGAGGTAGTCGTACTGGTCGTATTGAACGTCGCCGTGTCGGTGTTCGTGGTCCCCGACGTGGCGCCCGGCACAATCCCCGACACCCAGTCGCTGCTGGTGTTCCAAAGGCCGGAGGGGGCGGATGAACTCCAGGTGCCGTTGGCGGCCAGCGCCGGACGAGCCGCCGCGCCGAGACCGCACAAGAGGGAGAGCCAGATTTTCGTCCAAGCCGGCCGGACTCTTCGCCGGCCCCAGACGCGCGTCGCGACAGTGAAGCAATGAAACCTGCTCATATAGCCCTCCAAGTCGAGAAAAAAGGCGAGAATCACGTGGCCCCGATTCAGTTGTGCCAGTGTCGGCCGATCGCGTCGAGCAGATCGTCGGACAATAGCGAGAAATCGGCGTCGGCCGCCGGAGGCCGAGGGTCCAGGGCAAAAGCCGCCCACTCCAAAACGTCGGCATCGGCGAACGCCGCCCCGACGGCGTCGCAATGAAGTAACTCACTATTCCCGTTTTTGGTGATGGCAGTTTGCCGTTCGAGAAATGTCGCTGCGTCGGAAGTCGAAGCGACGCCAGTGGCCGTAAGCGATGATAGTCGTTCGCCCTCATTGCTTGCGGAATAGGCGAGGCCTAATGCGCCGAAAGTCTCCCTCGACGACTGCAAAGCAATCAGACCCGCCGAATCCGAGGAATTCGAGTTGACCGCCAATGTTGATCCAAATGAATCACGAGAGTTCGCCGCGACGGCAACAGAAATCGGCGGCTCCGACGAAGCGGTGGTCGCGGTCAACGGAGAGGCAGTTGCGACCGCCGACGCGCTACCCGCGGTCGGCGGGGCGGGCTGCGGCGAATTGGCCATTGCGTCGACCGTCATGCGGGTGTCGCTAGCCCCCACGGAGTTCAGCGGATTCCCGTTGGCATCGCTTGCGGCGATCGTAACCGTCGCCGGGCTGCCCGCCGTGCCACCGATCACTAAGGCACTCTGAATGATGTGGCCGGCCGTCAAGCTGTTGCCGGCGTTGACCGTCAAATTGCCCGTGCCCTCGATGCCGCCGCTGATCGTGAGTGTGCCGGCGCCGGTCAGAGTCAGCGAGCTGTTGTCATTCCAAGCCGTGGCCGACGAAGGGTCGATCGTGACGTTCTGCGTGGCATCGACCAAGGCGATCAAGGGATCGGTTACATCCGGCAACGAAGAGAGCAGACTGATCGTCTGCGATCCGGCGGGCAATGCAAACTGAATCGTGTGCGTCTGGCCGGGAGCGCCGGCGGCGTCTAGCAATGCCTGCCGGAGCGAGCCAGGGCCGCTGTCCGAAGTGCTTGTTACAGGGATGGGCGCATTGACGTACGTGGTCGCCTGCGGCGCAGTGGGGACGCTTTGCTGATTGCCCACATTGTCGGTCGCCACGCAATAAAACGCATAGGTATGAAAGTCTTGGCCCGTGAACGCGGCCGAGGTCGCCGTAGTGTTTGATTGGAACAACATATACGCGCCGCCACTGTCGGACACATAGACGTTATACGAGCCGATGCCGGAGCCCCCAGCGTCGTCCTGCCCGCTCCAGTTCACTGTGAACGTAGTCGATGCTTCGGTCGGCGGGAGCGCGGCGACGCTGCTCGTCGGCGGGCCGGCGTCGATCGTGACGAGCGCCTCTTTGGCCGGATCGGTTCCCTGCGTGGGATCGGTCTCGCTGACCTGATCGGTGGCGATGATCGGCTGCTCGTCGAAGCTGACATCGGCGACGTTGCGAATCTGCGTGCCGGTCGGCAAGCCGGCGATGGGCGAGATGGTGTAGCTGATGTGCCCCATCCCGCGCCCCGTGCCATCTTCCGGCGGGAGGAAACCAGTGAGCACGTCCGGGGGCAGGCTGGTCACTGGATCGATGCTGAAAAACTGGGCGGTGATGAGACCCGTGGCGAGGTCGATGCCGATCTGCACTTCGACGTTGAACGATTCGCCGTTGAACGTCATCGGCACGGTCGTCTGAAAGTGCTGCGAGTTGGCCGGGACCGTGATCTCAGTATCGCCCCAGCCAACCTCATTCAACCGGAAGCTGCTCCAATCGAGGTTGGAACTCAGTTGATCGGTGATCACGACCTGCTGCGCCGGCGCCGTGGCCGAAGGATCGTTCTCGAAATCGACGCGATACGGAAGCGCCGTGCCCGCGGCGACAAAGCCGCTCGGGCCGAAGCCGGGGCCGATCTTGTCGTTCGGATCGACTGCAGAGGCGATCCGCGAGAGGCCGAATATCGTGCCCTCGAGGTTCAAGCCATTCAACGCAAGGAATTTCAGTTCGAGTATTCGCTGCTCCGCCTTAAGGCGGCGCAAATCCTCCGCAAGTTGATCGTGAAGGTCATGGGGTCCCGGAAGCGCCCAGTCGATCACTTTCATTACCGCGAAGTTGGCAGGTAGTCCAAAGAGCACCCGCGAGATGTCAAAGGGAAGAAAATCTACACTCTTTGGGTGCTCCATGTCGTCCAGTTCTGCGGTGTCATGGGTGATAGATTTGTCAAAGGCATCGATCTGAGCTTTCAATGCAACTTGCTCATTTTCGTCTGCGGATAGCGTTGGGTCGTATCCATAGGAATAAACCGGAGGCCAGTTGTAGTTATAGACTGTAGAATGGTAATAGGTATCGGCATCGCCAAGTTCAAGGTCATTGTTAGTGAACCAGATTATCTGACCCGATGGATCGACGAATTGCACGGGCTGGTTGGCAGCATAACGGTAGAAGTTCGTATCGCCACCTCCTAATTGAAGCGGATCGCTGCTTGTGAATCGACCGACCGCGGTGCTGTAGAACCGAGCCCTCATGAAGCTCAATCCGCCCCCCTCGGCTTGCACGCCGAATGCGCCGACGAACTGGAATGAATTAGCGGTGGCGGCGGTGACGCTTTGACTTTCGCCGAACGGCAAGTACCGATAACGGTTCACGTAGCTCCCTGTGGCGTCGGTCAAGCCCGCCGTCGAGCCGGTCGCGTCGAAATCGTAGAAGTACCTAGCGCCGGCAGCGGTGAGCTGACTGACCAAAGTTAAACCGTGATCAAAATGCGCGACGAGGCTTCCCGCGCCATCATACGTGCCGACGACATTGCCCAAGCCAAGCGGATCGTTCACGAATTGGGTCGTTTGCCCACCGGCGATCGTCGAGACGCGCTGCCCCAGAGCGTTGTAGACATATTGCGTGGCGCCTTGGGCATTGCTGACGCCGGTCAGCTCGTCGAGCTGGTCGTAGGTGTACGTGTTCGTTCCGTCGAAAATGAGATTCCCGTCGGCGTCGTACTGCTGCGTCGTGCCGCCGATGCTCGTGTATTGATTGAGGGCATTCGTTACGTAAGCGGTTGTGACGCCGTTGATAACCGTGCTGGTGCGATTACCGTTCGGGTCGTAGTTATAGGCGAGGTCCTGGTTCGGCAGGCTTGGATTGGTCGACGTGAACACCGCGCGGACGAGTTGGCCGTCGGCGTCATAGCTATAGGTCCATGAGCCGTCGAGAGTGGCCATGCTCGTCTCTTGCCCTCGCAAGTCGTAGGTGTAGTCGAATCGGCTGTTGGCCGCGCCGCCGGGGGCATGGTTCACAAGGTGCATGAGATTGCCGGCCGCGTCGTACTCGTAAGTCGTAAATGTGCCGTTGGCGTTGTCCTGCTCTTGAAGTCGCCGGGCGGCGTCGTAGTGATATGTGACGACCGGTTGATTACTGCCATCAGTGAGCTGCGACAAATCGCCGGCGGGAGTGTAGGCGTAGTTGACCGTGTATCCGCTCTGATCGACCATGCTCGTCCGCCGCCCGCCCGCGTCGTAGGTGAACGTCAACGACTTGCCGCCGGGATAGCTGACGCTCGTCATCCGGTCGGCTGAATCGTAAGTGAAAGTCGTTATTCCCGTTGCGTCACTGGCGGTCAGCAAATTATTGCGGGCATCGTATGTGTAGTCGTAATGGCTGCCGTCGGCGAACGTCTCGTGGGCGGTTTGGCCCGAGGCGTTGTAGGTCATCGTGGCCGGCTGCCCATTGCGATTGACGTACGAAATCGGATCGCCCAGCGGATCGTAGGTGTAGGCCGCTCCGCTGCCGTCGGCGTAGGTAGCGGTTGTGAGATTGCCGTTGGCGTCGTATGCGTAATGAGTCACGTTGCCGTTTGGATCGGTGAACGAAGCCAGCCGGCTCATCGCCCCGTAAGTGAATTGCGTGACTGCGTGGAGCGGATCGGTGGCGGTGAGAAGATTGCCGGCCGCGTCGTAGGTGTAGGTGCTCGTATCGCCGGCGGCGTCGGTCAGCGAAAGCAAGTTCCCTTGCGAGTCGAAGGTGCTGTAGACAGGATTTCCGAGCCCATCAACGCCTTTCACGGGAAAGCCGGCCGCATCGTAGAACGATTGCGTGGCGTCGCCGAGGGCGTTGGTGGCGGTGACTTCGCCGAGACCGTTGTAGGTAAAGGCGATGGCCCCCGCGCCGCCGTCGGCGGAAGTGCCGGCGACGCGGCCCTGCGCATCGTAGGAGTAAAACGTATGCGTGCCATCAGGATGTGTGATCGACGTCAGCGCGTTAGTCGTCGCGTCGTAAGCGTATGAGATCGTTCCATCCGAACCAGTGACGCTCAACAGGAATTGATTCGATGGATCGTACGAGTAGGTCGTCACGCGGCCGGCCGAGTCGGTCAAGCTCGCCAGTCGACCGGCGGCGTTATAGGCCAGCGTCAGCGATTGCCCGGACGACGCCGTAATCGCCGTGAGCTGGTTCGTGCCGTTGTAAGTGAGTGTCAGCCGATTGCCATTCGTGTCTTGCTCGTAGGCCAGCAAGCCGGAAGCGCCGAACACCGCGAATGTGCCGTCCCTTTGCGTCAGCGTATAGGTTCCGCCGCCCGTGGCGGTGAGCGTTTCGCCTTGGAGAGGCGAGACGAATCCACCGTACTTGGAGGAGTCTGGCTGAAACGTCGCCGTGAGTTGGCCGCCGAACCCGACGCCGATCGACCCATCGCTATTCTTTGACAGTGCGAGTTGCCAGGACGTCTGCCAACCTAATCCGAGTATGCCGGCGGTGTATCGGCTGCCGATCGCCTGCTGGTAATCGCGTTCGAAGCCGAGCGACGCCGCGTTTGGCAACGGCAGGATGGCGTCGCTCGCACTCGCCAGCGTTTGGGCGGGACCAAGTTCCGCATCGGCTTGAGCGATCATAAAGCCGAAAAGCTTGTCAACGTCGTTGACGTTTTGTCCCAAGCCGCCCAAATAGGCGGCGCTCGTGTCAAGTGCGCCGACAAACTGGCCGGACGTGCTACCCAACTGAGCCACGAGCGTGCTGAACACGGAATTCCAGGCGCCGTTCGGGATGTCGGGGGGCTGCAGGCTGGATTTGAGGCTATTCCAGTCGATCGTGTCTGTGCCGGACGTGTCAACGGCGCCCAGACTCATCGGAATCGTCGTGTGCGTCAAATCCCAGGGCTGCTCGAGGCCGCCCCAATAAACTGGCACGGTGAACGACTCGCCCGGCTCGAGAATGCCGGGCACCGCGCCGTTGGCGAGCATCATGAGCGAGGTGCTGTAGCCGTCGGGCACCCTCGTCGTCACGAGTCCCGGTGAGATTCTTGAGGGGTCGAGCGTCATGAGCGGCACCTGCACCGGATCGGTCGATTGCAGCACGAGCAGCGGAGCGGGCATGGCGACCGTGCCGTCGTTGGCGTAGGTGACGTAGAGCGTGGAAGCGATATGTCGTCCCAAGGCGGCCGGCACTTGAAGGCCGGTCTGAAGGTGCGCCGCCCCGCCCGCGCTGATCGTCAGGGCGCCTGGCAGAGTGCTGCTGCTCGCGCCTTGATTGACGACAACCGAATAGACACCGGCCGGCAAGCCCTGCGGGAACGTTGCCACGAGCTGCGTGAAGGAGACATCGTTGACGCTGGTCGCGGGGATTTGTGTGTTGCCCGGTCCCACGAGCGACACCGTCGTGCCGGGCTCAAAACCGTCGCCGGTCAGTCGCAGCGTCATCGGGGCCGCATTCCCGATCGCCTTGGGCAGCACGTCGTTCAATTGCAACTGCACGCCGCCGGCCGACAGGCTGAAGGTCGAGGCGACCGGGACATAGTTCCCGTAGACGAGCACGTACCACGTGCCGATCGCCGCATTGGGGATCGTGATGGTTTGGTTGGCGGAGTTAGCCGTCGTGTAGCGGTAATCGAACGTCTCGCGCGTCGGCGGGGAACCGAACCGCAGATAAAGTTCATTCGAGTCGTTGCTCGCCGGGTCGGTGAGGCTGGTGATCAGCGTTTGCACCGCCGGCACGGCAATCGTGAACAACTCCGCCTGGCCGGAGCCGGCCAGCGTGCCGTTGACCAAGCCGCCAAGCGGCAGGTCGGTCTGCGTCGTCGGGTTGACCGCAAACGCGTAGTGCCCGGTCGCGCCGTTCACGCCGGACGCCGAGAGGGTATACGTTCCCGAAGAAGGTAGGTTAATTAGCGGTGAGTCGCCCGAGGCGTTGCTGAAGGCCGCGAAATTGTTCGGTCCGGTCAGCGAATAGACGATTCCGGTTGATGTGCTATTGATGAGGTGGAATTGCACCTGCTCGCCGGCCAGGGCCGAGAACGTCCATTGCTGAATGTCAAACGGCGTGCGGATGCTGCCGTTGGTGGGTTGCCCCAACAACAGCGGCTGAATCTGGGGAGTCACGTCCCACACGGCTACTGCGTAGTTGCCTGTGGCGGTGTTGGTGTGCCCCGTGGCGGCACTGATCTTGATGGAGTAGACGCCATCGGTTGGCAGGGTAATGTTCGGCAGCGAGACCGCGGCGCCGAATGCGGCGCTATTTCCGCTGGCCAGGACCGAGTTATTCGGCGCAATGAGCTGGATGCCGGCAAAAATAAGATTGGGCGTGATCGGCGCCGGCACGGTGCCCGTCCCTGGATTGACGTAGGCAGTAACCGCCTCGCCAGAGCGGCCGAAGAACGTCCAGATGTCCTGGTCGCCCGCCGGGCTGATCGTACCGGGCACCGCCGAATTGATATCGATCTGGCCGCCATCGGGGAATTGCGTGATGGTTCCATTGACGACGCTGGCTCCGTTATTGATCTGCACCGCGCGGGCGTAGACGTGAAGCCCGTTGAGGTCGAGCGTGCCAGCACTCACGAGCAGCGAGTTCGCATAGAGGGCGTTGGGGCCTCCCGGGGCATTGGCGAATTGATCGACCAGCCTTACATCGCCCGCAACGTTGATGGTTCCGTAGACAAAGTTGTTCTTGAAGCCGGCCGCGGTGTTGCCCAGGTCCTGGCTCATGACCTCGAGCAATAGTGGATTCCCCGGTGAGAACCCACCATTCAGCGTGGTGACGCCTTGGGGGTTCGAGGAAGCGAATGCGGTGCTGTTGCCCAAGATGCTCCCACCCACCGAGAATGAGCCGGAAAGGTCCGTCGAAAGTGTGCCGGCGCCGTCGATGCCAATCGTGCCAAGCGTACTGAACGTCCCGCCGTTCGCCTGCATCGTTCCCTGGTTGCTGAACGTCCCACCGCCGGTGCTGATCGAAATCGTGCCGGCGGGGTCCGCGGCGACGATCCGGCCCTCGTTGATGATAGCGCCGCTGGCAAAGCTGTTGCGGAACCCACCGGTCTTGCCCTCAATCGTGATGTGGGGGCCGATAGTGAGGGTGCCGCTGGCGCCCGAGAGGTTCGAATTGTTGTCGATCACATTTCCGCCGCCTTGGTTGAACCCGAATACGATTGTCCCGTTTCCGATCAGACTTCCGGCGGCGACGTTGAATCCTCCGAAGTACAGAGTGGCGGAGTTATTGGTTCCCGAGCCCATTGTGATCGTGCCGTTGAGAACCAGGCCGCCCGTAAAAGTGGCCTGCGCGGACTGCTGGGTGGCATCGACATTCCCGTTGACGGTGACGCCGGCAAGCGTT
This sequence comes from Pirellulales bacterium, assembly GCA_035939775.1. NCBI lineage: Bacteria > Pseudomonadati > Planctomycetota > Planctomycetia > Pirellulales > Pirellulales bacterium. The sequence goes on from DASZFO010000245.1 coordinate 31,700, forward strand.
CCGCCGAAGTTGCTCAGGATGAGCTGCGATCCGCCGCTGGTGTTGACCGCGCCGCCGTTGATCGTTCCGCCCACCAGCGTCCACGATCCATTGGCCGCGTCAAGATTCAAACCGCCGTAGAGCGTCCCCGTGAGGTTCACGGTGCCGCCGGTGCGGACGAAATTGCCCAACGTGGCGCGGGTAAAACTGCCGGCCAGATTGAGCGTGGAATTGGTGGCGACGATCGTACCGTTGTTGCTCCAATTCGAGCTGAGCGACAACGTCGAGTTCGTGACCGTGATCGTCTTGCCGGCGCTGTTGATCAGGCCGACGCCACTGATTGTCCCGCCGTTGATCACTTGGATCGAGCCTTGGTTAACCACCGGCCCAAAGGTCCCCAATTGAATCGTTCCGCCGGCGACATCGGCGCTGATCGTCCCTTGCACGACGATGGTGTTGCCCGTCGTGCCGGCTTGCTGCTGGAGCGAGCCGGACTGTCCGCGAATCGTGATATTCGGCCCGATGGTCAATGTCTGAGACCCCGTGCCGACCCAACCGTTGAAGAGAGAATTGCCGAACACTCTCGTTCCCCCGAAAACCACGGTTCCCGTTCCGACCAGGCTGCCCGGCGCGTTGAGATTGTCGCCAAAAATGACGGTGCCAAACGCGGAACTGGCCGTGTTGCCGAGGTACATCGTGCCGTTGAGCGTCAGTCCGCCGTCCACATTGACGATCGGGGAGGCTTGGAGCGAGGCATTCAATCCGGCGTCGAGATCCATGTCGCCGTTGAAGGTGACGCCGTTCTTTAAGATTCCGCCAAATTGCGTAAACGCCAGCTCCGCCCCCCCGCTCTCGCTGACGGCGCCGCCCAAGACAGTCCCCGCGTGCAAAAACCAAGAACCGGTGCTGGCATCCAATGTCAAGCCGCCGCTGAGCGTTCCGGAAAGGTCCACGATCGATCCGGAACTGTTGAAGGTTCCGAGGCCGGCTTGCGTGAATGTGCCGTGGAGGTCCACCGTCGAGTTCGTCGCGGTGATCGTGCTGTTGTTCGCCAGGGAATCGAACAACTGCAGCGCCGCGCCGTTGACCGAGACCGTGCCCGTCGATTGCGTCAGGTCGCCCAGCGCGAGAGTTGCGCCGTTGATGGCCTGAAGGGTCCCTTTATTGATCAGCGAATTCTGTGTAACGCCGAGGCTTCCCGACCCGCCGACGCTGATGGAGCTGTTCGCCCCGCTGGCGATTACCGACGTATCAACTTGAATGGTGCTTCGCGAATAGAAGTTGGCGATTGAGCCAACGCCCCCTTGGATTGCTCCCGAGATTTCGATCTTGCTGCCGCCCAAATAGGTTGTGGCGCCCATGTCACTGTATGAAAGCACTGCGGGGGGATCATTCGGGCCAGGCTTTGGGATGAAGTTCAAATTGTTATTGATGATTCCGTTGCCCGTCGAGGAGCCAAAGATGATTTGACCCCCTACGGTCAGTACGGTGTCGCTGCTGATGTGGTAACCGCCCACGCCCGTATTGTCATAGGGCGACTTGCTTCCAAAATCCTCCGCACCCGTGCCGAGAATGACGACCGCGCTCGTCGTGCCGGTGGCGTTGCCCAGCCGCAGATTGCCGGTGACCGTCAGGCTGTCTATAACGGTGATCGAGCCGTTTTGGGCCAGCGTGAGGTTGAAATCGCCGCCGATCGTTTCGCGGGCGAGGAGCCCGCCCGTCGGCGCGAATCCCGCCGTCGCGCCGCCGCTTTGAGTCAGCGTTCCATCACTGAGCGAGCTGCCGGCGAGGAAATTCCACGACCCGGTGCCAGCGTCGAGCGTGAGGTTGCCATTGACGTTGCCGGTGACGTTGACCGTGCCCCCACTGCGGTTGAATGTGCCCAAGTTCGCCTGCGAGAGACTCCCCGTCAGGTTCACGGTCGAATTGGTGACGGTGATCGTTCCCAAGTTGCTCAAGCTGCCGCCGAGCGTCAGCGTCGATCCGGTGGCGGTTACCGTTGCCCCCGACTGATTCACGAGATCGGCGATCGTGAGACTGGCGCCGTTGACCACTTCGATCGATCCCTGATTCGTCACATTTCCGTTGGTGCTGCCGAGCAAAATCGTGCCGGCGGACGCGCCGGCGTCGATCGCGCCCTGGTTGACGATGCTGCCGGTCGTAAAGTCGTTGATCATCGATCCGCTCCCGCCTTGGATCGTGATATTCGGGCCGAAGGTCAGCGTGCCGGAGGCGCCGCCGAGATTCGAATTGTTGTTGATCGAGTCGCTGGAGGATGCGCCGAACACCACAGTGCCGGTTCCCGTGAGTCCGCCGGCGGCATGAGTGCTGTCGCCAAACAGAATCTGCCCGGACGTGCTGCCGCCGGCATTGCCCAGCGATAGCGTGCCGTTGAGAGTAAGCCCGTCGTACACCGTCGCATTTCCCGATTGCGTGGCGGCGTCGATGACTCCGTTCACTGTGACGCCATCGAGCGTGCCGCCGGAAGTGGAGAGCGAGATGACGGCGCCCCCTGTCTCGCTGAATGTCCCGCCCAGGATCGTTCCGCCGGCCAGAGTCAGGTTCGCCCCGATTTGGGCGGTGGTTCCAACTTGCAAAGTTCCGCCGGTGAGCTTCACCAGATCGCTGGTGACGAGGCGATTGATGGATTGAATTCCCGACGAAATCTGAATCGTCGGGTTGCCCGAGATGCTGATGGTGACGTCGTCCGCGGGACCGGGCAGTGCGTTGGTCGACCAGTTCGCGGGGTTCGTCCAGCTTGTGCCGTCACCGGCGCCTGTCCAACTGACGGCCGTAAGAAGACAACGACCCTCGAGCCGTTCAAGTCCGAGGTGGACGAAATTCGGGCCTCGGCGTCCGCGGCTCCGTGCTTGCCTTCGGGGCATTGCATCGCGACGGCGATTCGGAGAACGATGTTTTCCCATTTGAACCTCGCACGTTTGTCATCCAATCAGCCCATCGCGGACAAGAACGCCCTTGGAAGTTTGAATCCAGGCGCCTCGACGTTCCATCAGCGACGGTAAACCCGGAACGTGCCCCGCTCACTTTCTCTCAGCGCCGGGACTTGTGTCGGAGCGAGGCTTGTCGGGCTTGAATCGTTCCAGTGCCGCCTTCCGAGCTTCCAGTTCTTTCCGCCACTTCGCGGCGTCGTCCGGCTTGCCTGTGACCTCATAGAACAGCACTATCCGTTCTATGGCCTCGGCCAAGTGAGGCTTGCCGCTGGCGGGCATCGTGGCTTCACATTCTTTCATTTCGTCGAGAGCTTGGATGAGCAGAGGCCCTGCCTTGTCCAACTTTTGTTGGCCCAGCAGGGCGCTGCCCAGTAGTGACTTCGCGTCGAATGTCGTCCACGCGTCGGGCATCTTCTGTTTTCGAACGGCCAGGCATTCACGCAGAATGGACTCGGCCAGGGTGTACCTCTTTTGCAACAGGTACCTTCGGCCCAACTCAGCGAGCGCCCCGGCCGGTTCCAAGGTGTCCGGTCCGTACTGATCGGGCATCGACGTCGCTGACTCGAGTAAGAGCTGCCTGGCCTTGGCTGGTTGGTCGGTCGCCTCATAAGCCGCTGCGAGTTCATACGTGCCTGTGACCGTCAAAGGGTGATCCGGACCGCATCTGGCCTTGCAGGCCGGCAGGGATTCCTCCAGAATCGCCATTACCTGCCCTGGCTGCCCGACGGCCAAGTAAATCTCGGCGAGGTTGTTCGTCGTGTTGAGAGTCTGAGGATGATCGCGCCCAAGCGTGTCCTTCATCAGTGCGAGAGACTGCTTGAACAGCTCCATGGCTTCCGGAAGCCGCCCGGCAACTTGATATGCCAGTGCGAGGTTGTTCATGGTCTGGAACGTGACGTCATCGCTCTTTCCGAGTTTGGTTTTGCAGAGTTCCAGCGATGGTTCGAGGAGGCGTATCGCTTCGTCCGGGCGTGCGGCCATCCGATAGGCGTCACCGAGGATCGAGGCTGTCAGCAGTGTGTCGCGGTGGCTGGCGCCAAGCTTGGCCCTCTGCCGCCTCAGCGCTTCCTCGGCTAATGCGATCGCCTCGTCCAGCCTTCCAGTGCCCCGGAGTGCCCAGGCGAGTTCCCTCATCGCCATCAGTGTCTTTGGGTGGTCCGGGCCGAGCGTTGCCTGCCGCAACGCTCGCGCCTTCTCGAACATCTCCCCCGCTCGTGCATATAGCCGCAAGCCCTGGTACGTGAAGCCCAGCGTGGCCAGGAGGTCCGCCTTGAGGTTGGAAGAGTCCGTGAAGTTCGCATCCAACTCGACTGCGGCATGGTCCAAAAGATCGGCCAATCGGATAACCCGACCATCTTCACGCGGATCTGCTGACCGAAAAAGCTTCACGAGAGAATTGGTCACCGCTTCCGCCTGCCGCCGCGCCTCCTCTGACTCCTTAAGGGCATCTTCCATGAGGGCCTTTGCTTGTTTGGCCTCGGACAGCGCGCTACCCATTTTTTCCTCCGCCCAAGTCGCCCGCACCGCCTGCCAAGTGCTGACGGCCGCACCCACCATGAGCAGCAAGCCGGTCACCGCGGCAGTCGCCAAGGCCGCGCGATGCTTGTGAGCAAACTTTCGCAGCCGATAACGGGCGCTGGGCGGCGCTGCCTGCACCGGCTCATCGCTCAGGTAGCGCTCCACGTCGGCGCCCAGGGCGCTGGCTGTTTCGTAGCGGCGGGCGCGGTCTTTTTCCAGGCACTTCATCACAATCCAATCCAGTTCGCCGCGGAATAGCCGGCTCAATTGGCGCGGGTCGCTTTTGCGCTGCGTGCCGACAGTGCTGGCCGCTTCGAGGGCCAGAGTCGTCAGCCGCGTGCTGGGCCGTGACGGTTCCTCCTCGCGGATGATCCGCCGCAGCTCGTCGAACGAGGCGCTCTTCAGCCGCTGGCTGTCGAACGGCGTCGTTCCCGTGAGTAGTTCGTAGAGCAGCACGCCCGCCGAGAATATGTCGCTGCGGGTATCGACGTCCAACCCACTCATCTCCGCCTGCTCGGGGCTCATGTAGAGCGGGGTGCCGATCATTTGAGTGAAACCGGTGAATAGAGTTTTGTCGGTCAGCTCTTGCCCGGTGGCCTTGGCCACGCCAAAGTCGATGACCTTGATTACGGGGCGTCCATCGTGCAGCGTGACAAGTACGTTCGTCGGCTTGATATCGCGGTGGATGATGCCCTTCTGATGGGCGTGCTGCACGGCCTGGCAGACCGCTACGAACAGCTCCAGCCGGTCGCGAGTTGCGAGCTTTTTCTCGTCGCAGTACTCGGTCACCGGTACTCCGCGGACCAGTTCCATCACGAAGTAGGGCTGGCCGCTCGCGGTGGTTCCCGCGTCCAACACTTTGGCAATATTCGGATGATCCATCAGGGCCAGGGCCTGCCGCTCGGCCTCGAAACGGGCGATGACCTGCCTGGTATCCATGCCCGGCTTGATAATCTTCAGGGCCACCTTGCGCTGAATCGGCTTGGACTGCTCGGCCGTGAAAACGACGCCGAAGCCCCCTTCGCCGATTTGCTCTAGTAGCTTGTAGGGGCCGATGACGGTGCCCGGCATCTCAGCGAGAGGCTCGTCCGGGGTGGGATCGCTCGTCGCCGAGCCCCCGAGAAACTTGCCGGCGTATTGGTGGGCCCGCAATAGCCGCTCGATACGGCCGCGCAATGCAGCGTCGTTCTGGCACACCACGTCAAGGTAGCGCGCAACTTCTTCGGGCGACTCTTTCTCAATCGCCTCCAGGAAGATCAGTTTTGCATCGGGTACTACGTGGCTCATGACGGACCCCGAGTAAATCGGCTCCACTTACCAATGCCCCGTTTGGGGTGAAAGTGCGCCAATTGAACGCGATGATTGTAAAAACCTCCCGCAGACAGCTTTCAGTCTTCGCTCAGGCGAGCGGCCAGCCATGCCCGGGCATATGCCCAATGTCGATCGGCGGTGCGGCGTGGAATTCGTAGAACTTCCGCCGCTTCGCGCTGCGAAAGACCGGCGAAGAACCGAAGCTTTACTAGATTGGCGCAGAGAGCATCCTCAACCGCGAGCGCCTCCAGTGCGTCGTCGAGAGCGAGCAGATCTTCGTCAGGCGTATCGAGCGCCACTTCGATCTGGTCAAGACTGATTCTCCGGCCACCGCCACCACGTTTCAGCCGATTGCGATCGCGGGTTCGATTCAGCAGTACCCTACGCATGGCCTCGGCCGCTGCGGCAAAGAAATGACCGCGGCTGTCCCATTGCGGTGAGGCCTCGGGACCGACCAGACGCAAGTAGGCCTCGTGTACAAGAGCCGTGGCTTGTAGAGTTTGGCCCGGCTTTTCCTGTGCCAGCCTTTGGGCCGCCAGCTTGCGTAATTCGTCGTAGACGAGCGGCAAGAGCTGCTCGGCGGCGTGTTGATCGCCTTGCTCAACGGCGGATAGGATGCGGGTAACTTCGCTCATCGGCACCACCACAACTGAGACCACTTTGGAAGTGCTTTGAGTCTAGCCGCTCGCTTGGCCAACCGCCACAAATCAGCCCGCACAGGCGCCGCAAGCATATGTACGCCGACGCCTCCAAATCACGATTCAAGGGACCCGGTCGCCTGAGAACTCGCGGAGTGGTTGGCAATGGGTGCCCCGTCCAGCCGTGCGGGTCGAATGCACGGCGGTCGGATCGACCGACGTAGTAAAGTGTGTTCATCGGCGGACCGAAATCAGTTTTGCCGTCCGCCACCGTCGTTTTATCGTGGTAGGGGTCCAAGGTCATTCGGCCTTTCAGGGTGAGTCCCGATGGTGACAGGTGGACGACGGCCGTTAGAACTTTTTCTGGCCGGCGTCCAGCGACTCGACGCGACAATCTGTTCCAAGATGGGACAGGCGACGACAGAGTGAGACGGCACCAGATCGTCGCCTGGGCAATCGGTGCTAGGGGGCACGTCGGATCGGCGGCGAGTCAGACCGGATAGCCCCACTCTTCAAAGCATCGCCGCCACTCCCCTGCGAGCCGCCGACGCAATTCTGGCGCAAGCTCGCCAAACGCGTTCTTTCGATAGCCCAACAGCGACTCGAGGTATTGACGGAAGGCTGGTTCGGCGACCAGGAAGTCCGGCAGCGCCAGCGCATCGTAGATGTCGCGCACCTGGCCGATCGGATCAGCCTCCAGGGCCTCAAAGCTCACCTCGTGGAAGCGGCCCGACGGGATGAGTTCGCACTCTTCAAAGAACGCGTCATAGACCTCGCGGTACTGGCGGGCGATGTAGTCTTCGAGGTCGCTCAAGTCGGGACGCTGGAGAGACCAATACGGCAAGACCTTGCGGTACATGTGCACCGTCGATTGAAAGACCGCCAGGGGATTGCGCCGAATATGGACGAATCGGGCGTCGGGAAAGGCTTCTAGCAGGAACTTGATGCGGCAGGTGTGGGCCGGCGATTTGAGCACAATCGGCCGGCCGTATTTAAACGAGAGTTTTTGCACAAAGTAGGCCAGCGCCGCCTGCCACTCCGCAACCTCTGCGCGCGGAACGTTGCGGAACGTGAGATAGCGATCGTAGAAATCGCGACTGCGGGGAAAAGCCCAGCCGAGCATGACGCTGTGCCCGGTCAGTGAACACAAGGCGAACTCGTCTTCCTGAGGTTCGTCGATCCTCATCGCCACGTTGTCCTGCGGCCGCTTGCGAGGCATGAAGAAACCCATCAAGCGGGCGGTGGTCCGTTCGGTCGAAAGAAAAGTCCGCGGGAAGAAGACCTGATAGGTGTTCGGACAAGCGAACCGCGCGTCGCGGGCCAGCAGATTGTGCAGATGCGTCGTGCCGCTCCGCCAGATTCCGAGGATGAATAGCGGCGGATGCACCTTCGTCTCGCGAATCTTGCGGCCGTAGCGCCACTCTTCCCAACGTGCCCGAACGGAGTTCAATACGCTACTGAATGTGATCGCTGCCGCCCGTGGCCAATAAGGCAGGTCGACGCGAAAACGATTCGCGCGGAGCACTCTGAGCCAGTCGCCCAAAGTGGCACCGCTGAATGACCCCGTGCCGATGCTTTTCAAGAAGGCGTCACGCCAGGACATCGTATTGACTCGCTCGAAATTAATCTGCGAAGTCCGGTTGGAGGCACGACTACTGCCGATTCGCGTCGCCCGGTCTGCCGAATCTTACCAAATGGGTCCTGCCGCGGTGGCTCAAGCCGTAAGCCGGTCAATTGCCTGGGTGTTATCTTCGACAGATGCCCTCATTCTGAACGACTTGTCCGCCGTCGCGTGATCGCCAGTCCGCCGAGCGCCAGCCCGCCGAGGGCGAGCAGAAATAAGCTTGCGGGCTCCGGAACCGCAGCAAGGCCAGCGGTTGCACTGAAACTGCCCTGCGCGGAGATATTGAAACCAAATCCCTTCGTCGTCGAATCGGCGATCAGTTCGGCGGGACTGACAACCGCTCCAAACGGATGCTCGCTCGCTGTGAACAACACGGCCTGAAATAGGCCACCGGCCAACGGATTCCCCGAGGCGTCACTGGCGTCGATCGTCACCAGCGCTGGGCTGCCAGCGGCACCGCCGATGATCAAGGCGCTTTGGATGATATGGTCGGCCGTGAGGTCGCTGCCGGCATTGACTTGCGTGTTGCCCGCTCCGCCGATGCCGCCGACGACTTGGTTCGTGCCGGAGATGACGACACCCGGGGCCGTGCTGTTGTTCACAACATGCACGCGATTGCCGCCTGCTATGCCGAGCGCCGAATCCGAGCCGGCCAGTTCGAGCGTCGCGCCGCTGGAGACGACGGCGGAAACGCCGGTGCCGATCGTCGGCGAGCCGCTGGCGAGTGTGAAGCGGAGCGTGCCGCCGTTGACCGCGAGCGCCGAACCGTTGCCCAGTGTCACGTGGTCTTGGACGATCACGGGAATCGGCCCCAGCCCCCGACTGGGATCACCAGCGTAGTCTCGCACCACCAGCGACGCGCCGGGCGCAAGGTCGAGGCCGGCAATGTGGCCGTCGGAATGAATCAGATTGTTTGTAACTGCGCTATCCAAGAATGAGTCACTTAAGTCAGATCCCCGCGCGTCGGCGCCGCTCAGGTTCGCTCCGGCCACAGTGCCCGAGTAAGGTTGGAAGTACGTGTTGGTGAGATTGGCCTGGCTGAGATCGGCGTTGCTCAAGTTAGCGAACGACAGGTTGGCATTGGTGAGATTCTGTCCGGCGAAATTCCAAGCGGCAAGGATATTGTTCGACAGGCGAATTCCCGTCAGATCGTGGGCTTGGTAGCTGGCCGTCGAATAGAGCTGGGCGGCGGTGAAGCCGGTAGCCCCGAAATTCGCCCCCCGCACCTGGGTGCCGCTCAGGTTCGTTCCATCAAGTGTGCAATTAACAAAGCCGGCGTTGGCGAGGTTTTGGCCGGCGAAATTCGCACCGGAAAAATCAATGCCGTTCACGGCGAAATCGGCGTTGAATCGAATTGCGGTCAGATCATGCGATTGATAGCTGGCCGTGGAATACAGTTGCGCGACCGTAAAGCCGGTGGTGTTGCCGAACGATGCTCCCCGCACGTCGGCGCCGGTGAAGTTCGCGCCGGTCAGATTAGCGGCGCGGACGGAGGGGTTATCAGGAGGCGCGGTGAAATTCGCGCCACTGAGGTTGGACCCGTGGAAATCCGCGTTGCTCAATATGCCTGACCAGAAAGACGCGTTGGTGAGGTTCTGGCCAGCAAAGTTCCAGCCGGAAAGATTGTGGTATCCCAACCCGATTCCGGCCAGATCATGGTTTTGATAGCTCGCCGTAGAGTAAAGCTGCGCCGCCGTAACTACGTTGCTACCGTTGATATCTGTACGGAAATCCGCCCCCAGCACGTCCGCCCCGGTGAGGTTCGCCCCAGTGAGGGTACCGTAACTGAAATTCGAGTTTGTGAGGTTGGTTTGCCGGAGATTGGTGTTTTGCAGCGTGGCGTGGGAGAAGGACGCGCCGGTGAGGTTCTGGCCGGCGAAATTCCAGCCGGCAAGGTTGTTGTATGAGAGATCGGTTCCGGTCAGGTCGTGGGCCGCATAGCTGGCCGTTGAATAGAGCTGGGCGGAGGTGAAGCCGCTCGATGTGGTGTTGGCGAAATATGCCCCGCGAACCTCGCTGCCCGCCAGGTTCGCCCCCGTCAGCGTCGCACCATTGAAGATTGCGCCGGCGAGGTTCGCCCCGCTGAAATTGCCATTGTTCAGCGCCGCCTGAATGAAAGAGGCGCTTGTGAGGTTCTGGCCGGCGAAGTACCCGCCGGCAAGGTTGTTTCCATCCAGACGGATTCCGGTGAGATCGTGGTTTTGGTAGCTGGCCGTGGAGTAAATTTGGGCGGGCGTCAAGCCAGTGGTGTCGGTGAGCCATGCCCCTCGTATGTTGGCCCCCGTCAAATTCGCGCCGGTCAGGTTGGCTAGATAGAAGGAGACGCCGGTAAGGTTGGTGTTGCTTAGATTGGTATTGCTCAGCGTGGCCTCATCAAAGGACGAGCTGGTGAAGGTGGCCCCAGTGAGGTCGGCGTCGGACAGGATGGAGTGATTGAAGTAAGTGGCTGTGAGATTTGCGCCAGTCAGCTTCGCTCCGGTGAGCGTAGCATACTCGAAGCCCGCGCTGGTCAGGTTCTGCCCGGCGAAGTTCCAGCCGGAGAGGTTGAGATTATCGCCGCCGAGTTGGATGCCGGTTAAATCGTGATTTTGATAGCTCGCCGTCGAGTAAAGCTGTGCAGACGTGAAGCCGGTCACGCGGTTAAGAAATGCGCCGCGTACTTGGGCACCAGTCAGGTCTGCGCCGGTAAGCGTGGCCTGATAAAAGCTCGCATTGGCGAGGTTCGCCTGGCTTAGGTTCGCTCCGGTCAGATTGGCGACAACATCGAAATATGGATCGAAGCTTGCGCTGGTGAGATTGGCGTGGCTCAAATCCGCGTTCGTAAAATTGGCCCCTTGGGCCAGCGCGCCTGATAGGTCGGAGCCGATCAGGTACGCCATCGTAAGGTTGCGGGTCGACAAATACGCGCCCGACACAGCATTGGCGCCCGCGCCGTCGGGGCAGAGGGTTGTGCCCTGTTGCTTGCCTTGTGTGGGATCCGCGGGATTGATGTACTGCCACTGAAAAATGTCGGCCCGGGCGACGTGGGCCGGGGCGAACAGTGCGAGCAGCAAGGCCAGCAACGCTGTCACAAGGAGCGTCCAGTGTTTCGTCATGGGATACTTCTTTCTTTGCGGAGCGATCCGCGAATAAGTAAGCCGGTCATTGGTCCAAGCGCGCCAAAGCCAGCGCTGGAATAGCTGCGGTAAGATCCTTGAAAACGGTCTGCCGTATGTTCGCGGCGACGACCTCTCCGGCGCGCAGACCGAGCGCCGGCCGCGGTATCCGCAGCATGCGCGCCGGTGAGTCTCCGTCTTCGCGGTTGGGACTCACCGGCCGCTTTGGTTCACTTTTTGTCCTTGCCGCGGGAGATGGTCCCCTCGAATGAACCGAAGGTCTCGTCGGTGGTCGTGTCGAAGTAGCGCTCGCAGGTGAAGCACCCGCTCGCGCCGGCGAAGCGGCCCGTACCGCCCGTGATAGTCGCGACTTCCACGATGTAGAGCACGCCCGGTGTCTCCGTTGGCATGGACTTCCCGGTAAAGTCAGCGAACAGGGCGTCGCCGTTCGCCGCGGTGAACTCATACGTCCCGATCGCGGTCCCCTTCGCGCGGTTCACTTCGTGCGGGATGTCCAACTCGAACTGACCGAGTTCGGTTGCGTTTCCGTCAGCGTCCACATCGACCTCGACGAACGGCGGGGTGAGCGGATCGACGGTAACATCCCCTTCTAGGCTGCCTTTGAAAGGCACCTGTTCTCCAGCCGCTGCGGGGCCGGTGAGCCCCAGGACGGCTAAGACTGCCAATATGAGGCTGGCGGCAAAACAGTATCGTTTCATGGCTTCTCTCCAGTTGATCTGCGATAGTATGAAGAGACATCGCTGCCGGCGCGCAGACCGAGCGCTGGAGCGATGCCGGGCCGGTGAGCGGCTTGCTTGGCGGTAAGGCGGCTCGGAAGCGGTAAACCTTAGCTGCCTTCTAGAAGTGTTCGATCACCTTCTTCGTAGTGCCCGGCGCGGCAGTGCGCCGAGAATTAGCCCCTTCCCGCGCGAAGCCCTCGCGGCGATTTACCATCACGGTTTCAGCGTCTTCTCCGCGTCGTTGCGCGCCTCCAACTCCTTACGCCATTTCGTTGCCTCGTTCTTCTTACCCGTGGCTTCGTAGAGTTGTATCAGCCGGTTCAGGGCCTCGGTCAGGCGAATCTTTCCCTGGGACGGAATCTTGTCATCGCGTTTCTCCATTCCTTCGTAGCCGGCGACCAACAGCGGCTCGGCATCGAGGTATTTCTTCTGACCCAGAAGTGCGCCGCCGAGCATGGACTTGGTGCTAAACGTCGTCCAGGCGTCGGGTTCCTTCTTCTCTCTCATGGCCAGGCATTCGCGGAGGATCGGTTCGGCGTCGGGCCACGCATTCAGTTGCAGCAGGACCAATCCGTCCAGGGCCAGCGCCACGGCCAGCGACGGGCTGTCCGTCGGCAGCTCTTTGCGGGCCGTGTCGAGATTGTCTTTCACCAAGGTCGATCCTTCGGCGGACTTCCCGGCGCGGACGTAGGTCGTGAGTAGCTCAGCGCCCACCCAGCGCAGCGACGCTTGATTGCTTCCCTCGCGGTGTGCCTGTTCCAATAGCGGGATCGCTTCCGCCAGTCGGCCCGCGTCGCGGTAGTTCACTCCCAGGAATGCCAGCGTCCCGAGTGTATTCGGATGCAACTCTCCGAGTTCCTTCCGTTGCACCGCCAACGTTTGCTCCAATAGCGGAATCGACTTGTCAAGTCGGTTCAATCTCCAATATGCGGCAGCGAGGTTGTCGAGCGTAAACAGCGTGCTGGGATGGTCGGGGCCGAGTTTCTTCACTCGAGCATCGCGGACTTGCTCGTACAGGGCGATGGCCTCGGCCGTCCTTCCGACAGCTAGGTACGCGTCGGCGAGCTTGTTGAGCGTAGCCAGGGAGTCGGGGTGGTCGGGGCCGAGGTCCTTCACTTGGGCATCGCGGACTTGCTCGATCAGGGGGATGGCCTCGGTTCCCTTCCCGGTGGCTAGGAACGCCACGGCGAGGTTTTGGAGCGTGGTGAAGGTTTCGGGTTGGTCGGGGCCGAGTATCCTTGCCCGGGCATCGTGGACCTGCTCAAACAGAGCAATCGCCTCGGTTTTCTTCCCGGCGGCCAGGTACGCCACGCCGAGGCTGTTGAGCGCGGCCAGAGTGTCGGGGTGGTCGGGGCCGAGTTTCTTCATCTGGGCATCGCGGACCTCCTCGTTCAGGGCGACGGCCTCGGTCGCCTTCCCGATGGCTACGTACGCCACGGCGAGATTGTTGAGCGCGGCCAGGGTGTCGGGGTGGTCGGAGCCAAGTTTGGCCTTGCGAATGTCGGCGGACCGCCGGAGCTGGGTGACGGCTTTCGCATATTGCCCGACCTCCCGGTAGGCATTCCCCAAAGTTTGTCGAATGCTCGCCTCCAGCTCTGGGCGGTCCTTGAACTTGTCGCCGGCCGCGGCGGCGGCCCGGTCCAGGGCGTCGCGGATCGTCAAGCTGGGATCATGCTTGAACTTGCGGTCGGCCTGGGCTTTGCTCCCCGCCTGACCGAGCAGGTCGTTTTGCAAGAACTCGGTGACGGCGGTGGACATCTCGAGAAGGTCCTTAGCCTCGTTCTCTTGCTTTTTGGCCTTGGCCAAGTTCGTCTCGGCGCGCTGCTGAGCCGCCAGCGCCAGACGCTCTTGCTGTTTAGCCTCGACCAGTCCGAGAGTCGTGCCGACGATGCCGGCCAGCAGGGCCAACACAACCAGGTTCGCCGCCAGGACCGGCCCTTTATGCCGCCGCGCGAACTTGCGAAGCCGGTAAGCCACCGACGGCGGGCAGGCCAGCACCGGCTCATCCTTCAAGTAGCGCTGCACGTCTGCGGCGAAGGCGTTGGCCGTTTCGTACCGGCGGTTGCGATCCTTCTCCAAGGATTTCATGACGATCCAGTCCAATTCGCCGCGGACCAGTTTCGTCAGCTTGGCCGGCTCCATGTGCCGCTGCGCCGAGATCGACGCCATCGCCTCGCCCGATTCGGTGAGCCGCGTGCTCGGCTTGGGCGGCTCCTCCTCTTTGATGAGGCGGAGAACCTCGGCATAGGCAGCCTCCTTGAGCCGCTTGTGGGTCAGCGGTGTGCTGCCCGTTAGCAGCTCGTACAAGAGCACGCCCAGCGAGAAGATGTCGCTGCGGGTATCCGCGCTCAGCGCGCTCATCTCCGCCTGCTCGGGGCTCATGTATTCCAGCGTGCCGACCAGGGTGCCATACTGCGTGAACAGGGTTCGCTCGGTCAGCGTTTGCTCGATCGCCTTGGCAACGCCGAAGTCGATCACCTTGGGGATCGGCTTGCCGTCGTAGAGCGTGATCATGACATTGGACGGCTTGATGTCGCGATGAATGATCCCCTTCTGGTGGGCGTGCTGGATCGCCTGGCACACCGGGACGAGCAATTCCAACCGCTCGCGCGGGGTCAGGTGGTTGTCGTCGCAGTATTTGGTGATCGGCACTCCGTGGACCAGCTCCATGACGAAATAGGGAAGGCCCGATTCCGTGGTCCCCGCGTCGAGGACGCGAGCGATGTTGACATGGTCCATCATGGCCAGGGCTTGTCGCTCGGCCTCGAAGCGCGCGATGATCTGGCGGCTGTCCATGCCCGGCTTGATGACCTTGAGCGCGACCTTGCGCTGCACCGGCTGCGTTTGCTCGGCCATCCAGACGACGCCCATGCCTCCTTCGCCGATTCGCTGCAAGAGCTTGTAGGGCCCGATCTGCGCGCCGGGTTTCTCGAGCAGAGGCTGGTTGAGGGTGGCATCCAGTCCGGGGGCAGGAGCAGCCAGGAAGCTACCGGCTTCGCGGTGGACTTGCAGAAGGCATCCCACCTGTTGCTCCAAGTCGGCATCCCCGCCGCAGGCCTCGGCGACATAGCCTTCCCACTGCTCCGGTGGCAGTTTGCCGACGGCGTGAAGGAATAGTTCCCGAGCTTTTCGCAAATCTGTGGGCATGGCAACACGCAATTCCAGGTTGGTCCGTCACCTTACAGTGCGGATTGGACTTCCGATTCGTCCGGAAGAAAAGCAACGAGATTAAGATTTCATCCCGCGGGCCGATCACTCAGCGTCTAGCAAGGTCCTGAGGCGAACCCGCGCGTAGGACCAGTGTTCGTAGGCGGTTGAACGCGAGATACCGACTACTTCGGCAGCGTCCTCGATCGATAATCCAGCGAAGTAGCGTAGCTGAATTAAACGGGCGGCCTGGGGATCCTCGGTGTCCAAACGAGTTAGGGCCTCATCGATGTTCAGAAGCTCGTCAGCCGGCGAGGTAAAGCCAATGTCGGCTGCGTCCAGAGTGACACGGCGACCCTGGCCGCCGCGCTTGTGAGCCTGCTTGCGGCGCGCCTGATCGACCAGTATCCGACGCATCGCCTCGGCCGCGGCTCCGAAGAAATGCCCGCGGCTATTCCAGTGCTGAGCTTTGTCCGTATCAACCAACTTAAGGTAGGCATCGTGGACCAGCGCAGTTGCCTGCAATGTCTGCCCTGGCTTCTCCTGAGCTAACCTCACTGCGGCCAACTTCCGCAACTCGTCATAGACGAGCGGCAAGAGCTGCTCGGTGGCGTGTTGATCGCCTTGATCAACGGCGGATAGGATTCGGGTAACTTCGTTCATCGGCGCCGCCAGAATTGAGACCGTGTGGTAACCAGCTTGAGTTTACCCGCTCACTCGTTCAACCGCCACGAGTTGGCCCGCCACAGTCGCCGCAGGGATGACGACCTGACGTCCGCATCGCGATTTGAGGGTCACCGTAGACTCAGAGATCACCGAGGGTTCGGCAATGGCCGCCTCCGTCCGGCCGCGCGGATCGAAAGTGTGTCGGTCGGATCGACCGCCGCTGCGAAAGCTGTAGGAAAATCAAGGGGGCCAGTGCATTTCGGTCGCACCCGGTGGCGGGAGCCGGTTTGGTCGGGGACGGATCGCCAGCAAGTCCGGAGGCACCAGAAAGTCTTCGGCGCAACTGCCGCGCTGGCTCCAGCCTCCGTAGTTCAGGCGAAATCGCACGGCGAAGTCGAGCACCGCTCGATCGACTCCCGTCTGCCCGCCGGATCGAATCACAATAGATGACATTTATCACTAGCTGCGGCGCCGCCTCCGCACCCAAGTCTTTCCGAAGGAGACCTGCCCATTGAACACCATCGTTGTTGTTTCGGTGAGCAGCTCGCTCGCCCTGCGAGTCGTCTCGATCGCGCTGGTGCGCGAAGTGCGGCTTCGCAGGGCCTTGCAGCGACTGCTGGCACGACTGTTGGCCCATTGAAGAGGAAAGGAACCATGAAATTGTATTGAGTGTTGCGGCTTCTGATATTCGGGATCCTGGTTGTCGCGGCGAATCGCTGCGATTCGGATCACGCGCGCGTGGCGAGACTTTCGCAAGAAGCCGCCGCCCGCCATGCCGAGCAGAACCGGGAGATGGCCCGGCAGGTCGAATCCCAGCAGGGCGTGCAATAGGGCATCGACGCCCAGCGCGGACATCTCGACCAGCAACGCTCTGTACTGGAAGACGAGCGGCGGGCGATCGCCGCCGAGCGGGTCCGGGATCCGATCACCGCCAATGCCCTGACGGGAACCGTCGTCCTGGCCGCCTGCGCGCTTCCCCGGGTGCTGTCATTCTTCGTTCTGCGCGGCGCCCACAAGTCCGAGCCGGACGATGCGGCGCTCAGCGAATTGCTGGTGCGTGAACTCGTGGCGGACGAACCGCTCTTGCTCGCCTTGCCGACCAGGCCAGTGCTCGAGGAGCAACGCCATCAAGTCGAAACCACTCCGCGTCCCGCAGGAAAGGGAATACCGTCAGCGAGCAAGCGCTCACCGACGGTTCGATCAAGCTGACCGTTCAGATTGCCGAAGGTGCCGCATGACGCGGACGATCGAAATCATTGTCTCGCCCAGTGGACGGACCATGATTGAAACCAATGGCGACACCGACCCGCGAACCGAAGGCGTTAGCGGCGAGCACCGTCCCGAACATAATGCCCGGCAGCGAGCTTGTCTCCACCGCGCTGCGCGCGTTGAACTAATGGTCCAGACATGCCAGCAGCGGGTTCTCGGTGCGGGAGTCGCGAATCTGCAAGATCATCCCCAGCGCGGCGGCCGAGTTGCCTCCCATCATTTTGTCCGCCGCTGGGCCTCCCGGGCCAAGCCCGCCACGTTACAACTCTTGATGCAGCACAGATCGATCGAGACGACGCTCAAATACTACGTCGACCAGGACGCTGACGATGTGGCCGACGAGTTGTGGCGGGCGTTTCCCAATTTAGGTAAAAGTTCAGGTAAAAGTCGGCGAAAATCCCCTCATTCGGAGGGGACTGGCTCTGTGGACCCATCGCCGGAAACTATTTGACGGGAGCCTCTTCCGCAGCGGAGGGCACGGGGCTCGAACCCGCAACCGGTTTCCCGGCACCACATTTCCAGTGTGGCCGCTAGCCATTCGCTTACCCTCCGAATCGGCTCGTTTCCAATGGTACCACGTCGATTTGCGTCGTTCAACGCGGCGCCGCCATCAAACGAGTTGCGTTGCCGGCGGTGGCTACGATCGATTTCGGAGGCCGATCAACGCTGCTGTCGGCCCTGGGCAAGTGAGAGGTGCGGTCAAACTTGGCCGCGCGGCGACGTGATTCATCGTCCGCCGGATTAGTCGTCAGCATTTACGAGCTGCCCCAAAATCCAGCGTATTCGCAATTCGACTCCTTTGATCTCTTCGTCGGACCAACTCGGGTCCCTTCGCAGTCTTTCCAGATGAACTGCCAAATGCGCAATAACCGACCGACCCGGCTGGAAATTGTCCAGACAGTCATGGACCGCTGCGTTAAGTCGAGCTTCGGATGTCACGATTTTTGAAAATTGGCGACGGTGCGAAACGCGCGCCATGATTATGGTCGTTTTCAGACCAAACGGCAGGTGATTTGCTGTTTATATTCGCGGATGCAGGAAGTGGGCCAAAGGAATGGAGGCGCGAATGATGCCCGGCAACCGATTCTGGCTATGCGTGGAATCGTTGGCAGCTTCCTTCGACGGCGATGGCGAGACCGTCGAGGACAACCTGATCGTCTATGAGCAGCAGGCCGCTCAACTCCCGGCAGAAAAGCGCGCGGAACTCAAGCGGCAACTCGTTCCTGTCATCGGCGGCCTAGCGCGCATTTCATTGCGCATGCGCGAAGCCGATGGCCACTAGAAGCGCCGGGGCAACCTCAGAACCGCGAGAAACTCGTCTTCGGCTGCGACGGCGAAAGACGTGTCGATGCAAAGTGCGGATGTCCGTTCATAGTACTCCGCGGCAATGACCTCTTGCCGCCCCTATTTTTATTCAGAAATCCCGGATCTGCCATCTGGATGGCACTCGACGGCTCGGCGGCAGACGGCTAAAATGCCGGATTCCTATGCCACCCCAATCACATTTGTAAACCCAATGTACGCGATCATCACCGACGGCGGACGCCAATACAAAGTCGAAGAGGGCCAGTTGGTCGATCTCGACTACCGCAGCGTTTCGGCCGGAACTCAGTTGAAATTCGAGCAGGTCGTGGCGGTTGGCGACGGCGGCAAGCTGCAATTCGGCAAACCGCATCTGGGCGGCGCGAGCGTGACGGCCGAGGTGGTCGGGCTGGTGCAGGGCCCCAAGCTCGTCATTCAGTGGTTCCGTCGCCGCAAGAATTCCCGCCGCCGCAACGGCCATCGGCAGCTTCACACCAAGGTGAAGATCAATAAGATCAGCCTGACGTCGAACTGATCTAGTTGCTTCCGGCCCGCGGCGGATTCAATCCGCTCGGCCGCTCAAGATTCCGCGAACAGTGAATCGACGCTCAGACGAGCATTCGGCGCCGCCAGCGGCTGCACTGTTTCTCCGGCGCGGAATGACCGCACGCTGCGATAGTGGCCACCCTCCGGATCGCGCCGCACCTCGATGGTGCGCTCAACGACATTGACGATCCAGTATTCTTGGATTCCCACGTCGGCATAGACCTCTGACTTCTCGCCGCGGTCATTGTCGAGGCTGGACACGGCGACTTCGATCAGCAGCAACACGTCATCGGCAATCGGATGTCCGGCGGCATAGTCCTTGCGCTTCGCCCAGACGATGTCGGGTTCCGGTTCGCTGTCGACAGTCTCGAAGGCCAGTGGGTTTTGCACGCGAACCCGGACCTTCGCACGGGGTGCGCTGTCGAAGCTCCACTCGGCCAACCGGTCGACAATAGTGCAGTGGTCCGGACCGATCGGATTCATTTCGCGGAGTTCTCCTCGGATCAATTCGAGCCGTCGCCGGTTCTTGCCGTCGAAGACGCCGGTCGCAACGATCCGCTCGTATTCCTTAAGAGACAGTTTTGCAATCGCGCTCATTTTGGTCCTCTCGCAGCGTACAAACGTCGCGTTCGCGCATAAAGGCCGTTCTTCGTTCAACCCGCCAGATGCTCCGCAGTCGAGCCCGATTTATTATAGCGTGCGCGGCGGAGGCAGGGGCGCAGGCAAGCGCGAAAAGCGGGATGGTCCCTTCTTTCCGTGCGATCACGGGCCGCGCGCTGAGGGCCTACGAACCGAGGAGCGTTCGTTCGTCCGCGTCACGGCAGATGCAACAGCCGCGGCCACCATTCTTCCGTGCGCAAGTGGGCGACGATTTCGCATAGCACGGGCAGCCAGATCCACCGGGCGCTGCGCAGACCTTCGGCCCGCAGCCCGCGGATGTTGAGCGGGAATTTGGCCGGCGATTGAAAGTTCCGCAGCCGCGGCAGGTAGCGCGGGACTCTTCGGCAATAGTCCAAGAACGTCTGCCCAAACTTTTGGCGCAGCAAGATTTCCTCGGCGGGCACGGTCACACCGAGGTAGAAAACCGCGGCCAGCCCGAAACCGATTGCAAATGTCAGCGACTGGAGAAAGAAAGCGATCCCAATTCCCATCAGAAAGGTGCCGACGTAAAGCGGATTGCGGCAGATGGAGTAGGGCCCATCGGCGACCACCATGTCGAGCTTCCGCCCGCCGATATAGAATGTCGCCCACCAGCGAAACGCGGCGCCCACCATGAAGAGCATCCAGCCGGCGAAGTCGAATTCGATGTCGGTCCACGAACCTTCCGGCGCTCCCGGCGGCGAAAGGACGGTTGCCACCGCGAACGGAGCGATGATCAGAATGGCGATCCAGGCGCGCGAGCGCACCCACCAGTTTCGCCGTTTTGTGACAACAGAGGCAGCCACACTCATTGGGCGCACCGTCCTTGGCGGGCCGTTGTAAATCGGGTTGTTCGAGTCGGCCCCAGCGTTTGAGAGGTGGCCGAATGTCAAAGTGCCGAAAGGTACCCGCTTAGGCAAGATGTGTCAAAGGCAGTAAATCCGTTTGACTCGATTTGTTTCCCCCAACTTACCGATGACAATTGACGGGGGGCGATTCGTCGCCGCGGTGCTGCACATGGTTCGGATTTCCCGAGAATTCGCCTGGAAAATCGATGATTGTCCGACGCTGGGGAGTGCTCTCGATCATTGCGCTGGCGGGTTGCCAGAGCGCGCCTCCGGCCGCGCAGCCGCTGAGCTTTTCCCAGCCGCCGCAGTTTTCCAAAGTCGCGATTCCGCCGCCGCAATCGATTCGGGCCGAAGCGAAGCACGCCGCGGCCGACGATAGCGTCCGCCTGGCGTCGTTTAATTCTCCGGGCAAAACGGCGATCCAAATCCGGATGCCGCAGTTGGCCCAAAGCGATCCGGCGTCGAGTTCGGCGATGGAACTCTCCGCGGGCCCACCGAATCCGATGGTCCCGGAGCCGATTTCGCCGCTCGCGTTGCCGATTGCCTCGCGAGCGATCACGATCGACGAGGCGCTGGCGATCGCCTTGGCACAGAATCCCGATCTGGTAGTAAATCGTCAGGATGTGGCCGTGGCCGAGGCACAGCGCGTCACGGCCAACACGTATCCATTCAATCCGACATTTGAATCGCAGATTCAGGCGGCCGACAATTTTGGCTTAGCGCAGCACATCAGGCAATCGTACAGTTTGCTGCAGGAAATCGAGACGGGGGGCAAGGGAGGTTTCCGCCGCGGCCAAGCCAGCGCCGGCGTGCAGCGCACCGGATGGGAGTTGCGCGGCCGGGAACTCGATCTCACTGCAGATGTGTATCGCAAGTTTCAGGCGGTGCTCCTGGCGCGGCAGAAGCTGGACTTATCGCGCGAGACCGTCGCGTTGAACGTTCAACTTGCCGCCAATGCTCACTCACTGTTGCAGGCCGCGAAAGTAAGCGGCGCGGATGTCGTGATCGCGGAGCAAGAGGCCCTCGATTCGCGACAGGCGGAAATGGTCGCGGAAAGCGAGTTGCGCACAGCCCGATTGGAACTCCGCTCCACTTTAGGGATCGCCGAAGTGGTGCAGCTCGAGCCGCAGGGAGACCTGAAACTGCCTCAACAAGCGGCGTCGCCGAGTTTGAACACGCTGGTTCAAGCTGCTCTGGCGACGCGGCCGGAAATCTTCGCCAAGACCGCCGCCCTGCAGCAGGCCGATGCGGTCGTCGGCTTGGCGATTGCCAATCAAAAGGCCGATGTCACCTTCGGCCCCGCGATGGAAATCGACGAAAATAAGACTTTCTTTATCGGAGCAACGCTTCAGGTGCCATTGCAGGTATACAACAAGAGAGAAGGGGAAGTCTTGCAGGCGGAGGCCGAGCGGGCAAAAGCGGCCACCGAGTTGGAACAGAGTCGGCTCAAGGTTAAGATGGCAGTTCTAGCGGCCTGGCAACAATACGAAGATGCCCGGCGGCTGGCGGCAACCCTTGCGAACGAGGCACTGCCGGCCAGCGAGCGCCATTTGCAGGATGCCGAAAAGTTGCTAGCCGCAGGGCAGATCGACTTGCTGAAGCTGGTCGAATTGCGGCGGCGACATTTGGCGGCCCGGCAACAGTTGCTCGAAGCGCAGAATCAGATGGTCCTGCGGCGGATTGATCTAGAGATACTCTCCGGCCGACTCCTTCCCACTGAAAGTGCTCCTAGTGAATCGTCACACCCAGCTCTGCTGCCTGAACCGAGCAAACCGGAGCGAGCTAAGCCGTGAGATTTTTCGTGCCGTGGATCTGTTAGCGCCCTCGACATTTACCGGTCGCGCGGCAGAGCCGTGTCGGCAGTGCGTTCCCGGGCAGAGCCTGGGAACGAGCGGCGCGCGCTTTGCCGTGTGTGTCGGCATACTTTTGCTCGCCGGGTGCCGGCAGAACGCCAAGGAAGGGGCGCCGGAGGACGAAGTTTCGGCCAAACCCGTCGTCCAAGTTGAACTGCAACCGGTCGTACGCACGGCGATCGACGACACGGTCGAGGTCCTCGGCACAACTCAGCCATTGCGAAGCCGCACCGCTCGAGTGACGACCGCGATCGAAGGGCGCGTCGCTCAGATCTTGCCAGCGGCGAGCGAACCAGAACAGAACGATTCCGGCGTTCACACTTTGAACGGCGTTACCGACCCGCCGACCGCCGTTGAAGGACAGATGGTCACGGAGCGGCAGGTAATCGTTCGACTTGACGACAATCTAGCTCGCGCCGGCGTGGCCAAGGCGGAGGGTGCCTTGGCCGAAGCGCAGGCCGCGGCCGCAGCCCAGAATGTTTCTCGTCCGCAACAGCTTCAGGCGGCCGAAGCCGCATTCGCCTCCGCTGAGTCGGCACTCAAGGCGGATGAGAAGCAGCTCGAGCGGCTTCAGGAAGCCGGCGAGCGGCTCGTCGGTTCGGCGTCTCTGGCCGATGCGGCGACGGCCGTCGAACGCGCCCGGTCCGACAAACATGCCGCCGAGGCGCACCTCGCCGAATTGAGCGAGTTGCCGGCCGCGCGTAAGGTTGCCGAACTTCGGGCGAAGGTCAGGGCGGCCGAGGCCGACCTCACGGCGGCACAAACGCAATTGGAACTATGCAAGATTCGCTCACCCATCGCCGGCCGGCTCGGACAGGTCTCGGTCTTTCTCGGTCAGAGCCTTGCCGTTGGAACTCCGATCGCCACGGTGACGGATTTGCGACAGATCGGGCTCGACGCCGCGGTTCCCGCGAAGCGGATTCATTTGATTCAGGTCGGGCAGCAGGCGACGATCGCGTGGGGTGATGAGGCCTCGCCGCAATCGCTTGCGGGCAAGGTCACGTTCGTTGGGCAAGAGATCGAGCCCGGCAGCGGCAGCTTTCCGGTAACACTGGTCGCGGAAAACCCGCAGGAGCGGTTGCGCTCGGGGCTGCACGTTCGTGCTCGCATCGTCGTCCGCCATTTGGAAAACGTCTTGGCCGTGCCCCGAGCGGCAGTGATCGAGGAGACTGACGATCCGTATTTGTTCGTCGCCGAAAAGAAGGGAGACAAGCTGGTCGGTCGCCGGATGCCGGTCAAACGCGGCGTCCGCAGCGGCGATCTCGTTCAAGTGGAAGGAGAAGGACTCTCTGAGGGAGCCCTGGTCGTAACCGCTGGAAACTATTTCCTGCCAGACGGCGCCGAATTGAAGACCACGAGCGATGAGAAAAAAGAGACGAAAGAATCGCCAGACAAATCGGAATCGGCGCCAATGACGAAAGACAAGGACGACAAGTGAAGTACTCCACCCCGCGCTCACCTCCGCGTCGCTTCGGGTCGCGGCTAAACTCATGCACCTCTGATCCATTGCCTATGCCGCGGCATACCAGCTTCTCTCCGACCTCCGCCGCCCGATCCCCGAATTCCGACTTCCGATGTTCAATCTCGCCGCCAAATCGCGCCAATACTTCGGAGTGATGCTGCTCCTGACGGCGCTCGTGGCGGGGGCGGGCGTCGTAGCAATGCTACGGATGCCCAACAGCGTCTACCCGGAAGTGACATTTCCGCGAATCGCGGTCATCGCCGAGCTTCCTGGCACGTCGATCGACTTGATGGAGATTTCCGTCAGCCGGCCGCTCGAGAATGCAGTCAGCACGGTGGCCGGAGTCGAGCGCGTGCAGTCCACCACGATTCGCGGCTCGTCTCAGCTATCGGTCATGTTTTCCGCGGATGCCGACATGCGCTCGGCGCTTGAAAGCATCCGCGGGAGGATCGCCACCATGTCGGCCGATCTGCCGAAGGGGACCGCGCTTATCGTCGAGCAACAAACGCCGTCGGTGTTCCCGATCATCACGCTCGATTTGAGTGGCGGCTCGAGCCCGGCAATGCTCAAAGACTACGCGACCTATTCGTTGCGACCGCTCATCAAGCGGCTTCCGGATGTGGCCTATGTCACGATCCTGGGCGGCGACGAGCGCGAGATTGTCGTCGAGCCGGATCCGGACGCGCTCGCCGCCGCCGGATTGTCGCTCGATGATTTCTGCCAGCAACTTCAATCCGGCAACGCGATCCAAGCAGCCGGCAAGATCGATTGGGACCATCAGGCCCTGGGGATCCTCGGCCAGTCGATCTCGAACACGCCGGACCAAATCGCGCAGCAAGTGATTGCGCCCAAGGCCGGCGGCAAGCTGCGCGTCGACGATCTGGCCCGCGTCCGACTGTGGCACGAAGACCGCACGCAAGCCGTCTCCGGAATGAATCGCCGTCGCGAGCAGACGCCGGTCGTGTCGGTCAGCATCTTTCGGCGGCTCGGCGGAAACACGCTCACGGTCGCCTCGGCGCTCGAGGAGGAACTGAAGCGGCTCCGCCCGCTCGTGCCGCCGAATATCGAGATGCACATCGTTTATAACCAGGCGCAATTCGTGCGCGAATCGGTCGCCAACGTGCGCGACGCGATCTTGATCGGCGGCTGCGGCAGCGTCCTCGTTTTGTTGCTATTCCTCCGCAGTTGGAGAGCGACGCTAATCTCGGCGGTAACGATTCCCGTTTCGATCGCCATCACGTTCTTGTTCCTGCATGGGTTCAACCAGAGCTTGAATCTTATGTCGATGGGCGGACTTGCAGTCGCGATCGGGCTGATCATCGACGACACGGTCGTGGTGATCGAGAACATCTGCCGGCACCTAAGCGCGCGCGCCACCGCGCACGGCGGCAGGGGCGCGCACAGCGGGAATGTCGCACATGCGCTTCTCCCTCTCCCTCTGGGAGAGGGTCGGAGTGAGGGTCCGCAGGAGTCGACTGGCAATCCCTCTCACCCTAGCCCTCTCCCAGAGGGAGAGGGGACCGGACGCATCGCGCCGCACGCGAAAGTTGTAGGGCGAGCTGGAATCGATTCCGCGGCGGCCGCCGTCGATGCCGCGTCGCGCGAGATCACCGGGGCGGTTGTCGGCTCCACGTTAACGACCGTCACCGTGTTCGTGCCGCTGGCCTTCATCTCCGGCATGGTCGGCCAGTTTTTCACGTCATTGAGCATGGCTCTTTGCATCGCGGTGCTGGTGTCGATGGTGCTCAGCCTGACGTTGATTCCCGTGGTTTCGGCGCGAGTGCTCAAGCCGGGCTCCGTCCCCGAGCCAGGCAAAATATTCAATTGGTTCGCGAACGCCTACGAACGGGTTTTGCGGCTAGCGCTCCATTGGCGGAAGACGGTGTTGGTGGCCGCGTTGGCAGTGATTCCGCTCATGTGGTTGCTCTACGGGCGATTGGAATCGGGGCTGCTTCCGAATATGGACGAAGGGACATTCATCCTCGACTACTTCATGCCCGAGGGAACGTCGCTGGAAGAGACCGATCGGATGGCGGGCAAGATCGAAGAGATTCTTCGCGAAAACAAGTACGTCGCCGCATACACTCGCCGCACGGGCGCCGAGAACGGCTTTTTCGCCACGCAGATGTTTCGCGGGGATTTCAGCGTCGTGCTGGTGGATCGCGCCGATCGCCCCGCGATCAACAAGATTATGGACGATGTCCGCAAGGAGGTGGAGCATCGCTATCCGGCGATCCAGCATGTCGAAACGATCCAGGTGATGCAAGACGAGCTGAACGATTTGGCCGGCGCCGGCAAGCCGATCGAGATCAAAATCTTCGGTCCCGACTATGCGGTGCTGCGGTCGCTGGCCGAAAAGGCGGGAGAGATTCTCGATTCAAAAGAGGTCAAAGACGCGGGGCTTACTGATTCCGACGACAAGGTCCACGAGGGAAACGCCGACGTTTTTTTCAAGGTCGATCCGGTGCAGGCGGCCGCTGTCGGGCTCTCGGCCAGCCAGATTCAGGACCAGGTTCGCACCGCGCTCTTCGGGCAAGTGACGAACACGGTCGCCTCGGGCGAGCGGCTGCTCAACATCCGCGTTCGCTTATCCGACGCGCTGCGCTCGAATCTCGATCGGCTGGGGAATTTGCCGATCTCGACGCCGTCGGGCAAGGTCGCGCCGCTGGAACAGTTCGTCACTTTCAGCCCTCGCCGCACGCCGACGGAAGTCTGGCGCGAGAATCAGCAACCTGGCATCGATGTCACCGGAGACATGGAAAACGCCGATCGGCTGGGGGCCGTCGTCAAAGCGATTCAGCCCAAGCTCGCTGTGTTGGGGAAAACGCTCCCGGCCGGCTATCGAATCGAATTGGCGGGGGAATATGAAAGCCAGCTTGCATCGTTCCAAAGCCTGGCGACGATGCTCGTGGTTGCCACGGCGCTCGTGTTCCTGCTCTTGGCCTTTCAGTTTCGGTCGCTCGTGCTGCCGCTGTTGATCTTTTTGACGCAGCCGCTGTCGCTGGGGTCGGCGATGTTCGCGCTCTGGATCACCGGCACGCCTCTAAACATTTCAAGCTATATGGGGGCTATCTTGCTCGTCGGGCTGGATGTCAAGAATGGAATCATCTTGATCGAGTACATCGAGCAGCTTCTGGCCGAAGGGTGGCAATTGATGCCCGCGCTGCTGCACGCTGGCCGCGTGCGCTTCCGCCCGATCCTGATGACCTCGCTGGCAGCGATTCTTGGCCTGTTGCCGCTGGCGCTCGATATTGGCGTCGGCCCCGGCGGCGGGCCGGGCGCTCAAATGCAGCGGCCTCTGGCCATCGCCGTGATCGGCGGGCTGCTGGCGAACATGCTCTTCACGCGAATGATCATCCCGGTCGGTTATCTCGTGCTCAAGAGACCACGCGAAACGACTGAATTAGAGCGGACTTCGCCACCCGATCTTGCGGAAACTGCCGGTTAGGCAAGCTGCGGCAAAGTGCGACGGCAGCGGCAAGGTTTGCCGGCCGGAAAACCGATCTTCACCAATTGAAGCCGGACGTTTTCAAGCGTCTAGCAAATTCGGCGGGGACTGCCCCCCTTTTGCGCGGGCACCATCGCCGCGATGGCCGGCGAAGCAAAACGGGGACTGTCCCCTTCTCCCAGCCGAATTTGTTAGGCGCTCTTTGGAGGCCGCCATGTTTCGCCGCAGCATGTTTTATTTTCTCGTGTTATGCGCGGCAGTCGGCATTCCCTACTTAAGCACGGAATGGAACAAGACGAGCCAGTGGCTTTCAAGCCGCGCCGGCTCAACTGAAGCGACGCCGTCCGCCGCCGATCCGACCGCGCCCGACGGCAACGCGACCGGCCTCAGTAATCTGGCCGGACTCAATAGTCCGGTGTTCGGCGCCGTCACTCCCAACGGGCCCGACGCGGCCCCCACTCCGCCGCTGGTCGGTCTGGCCGAAGCGTTGCGATTCGACGTGACTTCTCCTTGGATTCTCGGGCGCTGGCCGCGCGTCACGGCCGGCCTGCCGGACGAAGACTTGCAAGGCTATCGCGTGGCGCTGGTGACGGGCACGCGCGATGACGATTTGGCCGGCTCGCTCACTTACTATTTCAACAAGCGGCAGCGCTGCCAGCGAATCACATTTCAGGGCACGACCGGCGATGCCCGCAAGCTG
Organism: Pirellulales bacterium; assembly: GCA_035939775.1. Taxonomy (NCBI): domain Bacteria; kingdom Pseudomonadati; phylum Planctomycetota; class Planctomycetia; order Pirellulales; species Pirellulales bacterium. The sequence continues at coordinate 59,436 of DASZFO010000245.1, forward strand.
ATCGCTTATCTCACCGAGCGCTATGGATTCAAGCAGCAGACGAGCAGTGACCCGAATCTGTACCTCTACCAGATTCGCTGGAACGGCAGCCCGCTCAGCGAGCTGCACATCCGCCCGGCTCGCATCGTCCGCGCCAACGAGCCGCTCGCCCGCTTCGAAGTGCTGCTGGCGATGAACGACACGAGCGGGAAATAACTCACTTCTTGGCCGCTTGTTCAAGCTGGCGAACGCGCTCTTCAAGTTCCTGCACGCGGTGTTGCAGGGCGTCGAAGTCCGATCTGTCGCTGTTTGCCGGCGCGGGGTTGTCCGGCAGCGGCGCCGGGGCGGCTGGCAGCGGCGCGCCGAGCGGAGGGACGGGGCCGGAGTTGCGGGCTTCGTCGAGCACGACCTTCGCGCGCCGCGATTCGCCGTCGAAGATATAGCTGATCTCGACTGGCGCACGAATGGCCGCCTGGGAGATGAGCCGAGCCAGATCGAGCGGTGATTCCACAGGTGCTCCGTTCACGGCCACGATCACCGAATCGATCGGGATGCCGGCTTTCTCCGCCGGCGAACCAAGCGTGCGCGAGGCGACCAGCGCACCCGATGCCGCGGGGAGCCGCAAACGGCGGCGGATGTCCTCGGTCACCGTCTGAGTGCGCACTCCCAAAAGCGGACGGCGGCCCAATTCGACTCGCGGCGCTTCACCCGCATCTCCTCGGGTCACAGGTCGCGGGCCGCCCAAGACCGGCGGCTCGCCCGAAACCGGACCCGGCGCCGGGCCGGGCGCTGACGGCGGTGGAAGCGTTTCCGTGACGGGGCCAAATTGCTCGAATCGCCGCTCGCCGACTGGCGGTCGTTGGCCCAGACTTACGCGGAACTTTTGCTTCTGCCCATCGCGATCAATGTCGAACGAGACTTCGCTCCCCGGCGGGAGCGATCCGATCGCGGCGCCCATATCGGCATTGCTCTGCACGGGCTTGCCGTCGATGCCGGTAATCAGGTCGCCCGGCTTGAGTCCTGCTTTCTCGGCTGGGCTGCCGCCGACTGCCTCCATCACGCGGACTCCTTTTCCGGCATCCTGGCGATCGTCGGTAAGCAGCCCTAGATAACCCGGCTCAATCGGTTTGGGCGCGACGGGGGGCGCGTCGGCCTTCGGAGCGGATGGCCCCGCCGAACCCTCTTGCGAGCGCGCTACGCCGGCAAATGCGGTGAGGAACCAGACGGCAAAGATCACGAGACAAGGCGGCTTAGCGAATGAACTGGTCATCGGACGGTCTCCTCGACGGCATTGAGAGAACGTGGCATTTGCAGAATGGGTCGGACGTCAGCGAATTTCAAAGCCGACGCTGGCGGCATCGGCCACGGGACCCCTACCACGATTATAGTCTTTCGGAAATGTTTCGTCGTGACACCGTCCCCTGTCTCGCCTATCCTGCGGGAATGACGCCAATCATCGAGCCGAGCGAAATTGTCATTCGATCCGCCGTGCCGGAGGCTTGGACAGATGCCTTGAAGCTGCTGTTTCAGGGTTTGCCGGAGGATATGCGCGGCAGGCAATTGGAGGCATCGTTGGATCAATTTCGCGCCGAGCCGATCACCGCGGCAGGTCTGCTCGAGGCCTTATCAAACGATTCTCGCGTGGGCGCTGTGTGGCTACAACTTCAGGTTGGGCGAGTCGCCAATCTTTGGCCGCCACAAGCTGCCGCGAATGCGGGGAGCCAGGCGGATGCCGTGGCTCAAAAGCTGCTGACGGCAACCATCGAACTCGCCGTCCGCGCCAAATCTCGAATGATCCAGGCGTTGCTACCGACCGACGCCGAACGTGAGGCAGGGCGCCTGAGGACCGCGGGATTCGAGCATATTGCCGATCTACTCTACCTGGTTAGCCCAGCCAGCTCATTTCCGTCTGACGCACCATCGGACGGTCTGGAATTCGAGTCGTTTTCTGCTGGCTCGGTAGCCCGATTCGAAGCCGTCGTTGAGCGGACTTACCTTGCGACCTGCGATTGCCCGCGCATGAATGGCGTGCGTCCGATTCAAGAGGTCTTGGAAGGCTACCGAGGGGTCGGCCAATTTGATCCAGCCAATTGGCTTCTGGTCCGGCACGGCGCGCGCGATGTTGGCTGTCTACTATTAGCCAACCACGCTGAGCACCAGCTTTGGGAATTGGTCTACATGGGAATCGTTCCTGAGGCTCGCGGCGAGGGTTTTGGAGTCGCCGCCACGCGGCATGCCCAGTGGTTGGCTGGCCAAGCCGGCGCCGAGCGGTTGGTGCTGGCCGTCGACGCCGCGAATGAACCGGCGCTGCGTGGCTACGCAGCGGCCGGATTCGTCGGCTGGGATCGCCGGAACGTGTGGCTCAAACGATTGGCGTGACGGCGGACCTGAATCGAGCCGCAGATTGCCGAGGAATCTGGCGCTCGCCGATGAGAGGATTTGTGCCTTGCGTCTCAGCGGCGCTGCAGAGGCAATCTCAACCTATTGATGGTAAACAACTTGTGGCGACTGTTCTGGCGCGATCAGTCCGGCAGCGTGTCAAAACCGAACATTTTTTCCACGCCAATCCACATCATGAAAAAAAAATTTCCGACTTCCCGGCAGCGCCAATTCCCAACGATTTGCGAGTGATTTTCGTCCTCACGTTTTCCTAACTCAAAGTGCGCGCATCGCGCATCAAGCCAAATGTTTGACAGCGATGCTAGCAGTCGTACAATCGGCTGCTCGACCAACAACGACAACCTCCCGTTGGGTTGGCGGCGGTTTCTCTTCCCCGCCATCCCGCATTGCTTGGCTGGGTGGCAATTCTGAATTCTTCACCGTCGGTACGGTTGCGGAGATACCGCGCGCCGCGATCGACGTTGATCCGTCGCTCAAGGAAGTGACCATGGACGATAAGGAAATCGTGTCGGCCCTGCGGGCGCATTTGGCCGAAAAAGTGGGACAGGAACGGTTCGATCTTTGGTTGGGCGACCAGGCTCGGCTCAACTTGCATCGCGACACGCTCTCGATCGGATTGCCGAGCCGGTTTGCCCAAGATTGGGTCCGCTCGCATTTTCGCCGCGAGATCGAGGAGACCGCCGCCGAGGTCGTCGGCAGGGTCGTGGCGATCGAATTTCGCGTGGACGAGACGCTCGCCATGACGGACCAGAATAATCGGCGTGCGGCGCGACAAGGCCGAGCGTGCAATCGAGCCGCCGAATTCAGCGGAAACGACGATTCCGCAGTAGCTGTCGCGGAATCTCCCGCCGATGCGCTGGGAGCGCAAGCGGACGGGGAAGTCGATCGAACGCCGCGCGCGGCGGGTCGAAACGGATTGGACGATCCCCCGTCCGCGTCTCGGCGGCGATTCGCCGCGCTGGATTCCTTTATCGTCGGAAAATCGAATCGTTTCGCTCACACCGCGGCGCAAATGGCGGCCGAGCAACCGGGGAGGTTCTCCCCGCTATTCGTCTACGGCCCAACGGGCGTCGGGAAAACGCATTTGCTAGAGGGCATTTGGACCGCCGCCCGGCGACACAATCCGCGCGTCCAGGCCGTGTATCTCACGGCAGAGCAGTTCACGACGTACTTCCTCGACGCCTTGCACGGCAGCGGTCTGCCGAATTTCCGCCGCAAGTATCGGGGAGTCGAGCTGCTTATCATCGACGACGTGCAATTCTTTGCCGGCAAACGGGCCACGATCGGCGAATTGCTCTACACGACGGACACGCTGCTGCGCCAGGGAAGCCAGCTCGTTTTGTCGGCCGACCGCCCGCCAAACGCCCTTCACGAATTGAGCGACGAGCTAACCGCACGACTGGCGTCGGGCATGAGCTGCGGCATGGAACGGCCCGATTTTCAAACACGATTGGGCATCTTGCAGCAGTTCGCCGCCAGAATGGGCTTCGAATTGGCCGGCGACGTGGCCGAATTCATCGCCATGCAGTTGACTTCGCATGCCCGTGAACTCCTCGGCGCGCTCAACCGATTGGAGGCGGCCGGACGCATTTGGCGGCAACCGCTCACCCGAGCCCTGGCTGAAGAGGCCTTGGCGGAAATGATTCGGCATAATCCGCGGGCCGTCCGGCTGGCCGATATCGACAAGGCGGTTTGCAACGTCTTCGGACTCGGGCCAGAGACGCTGCAATCGGGGCGGCGGGCGAAGAGCGTCAGCCAGCCGCGGATGCTCGCCATGTGGCTGGCCCGCAAGCACACGCGATCCGCGCTCACCGAGATCGGCGAGCATTTCGGCCGCCGCAGTCACAGCACCGTCATCTCGGCGCAGAAAACCGTGGACGGCTGGGTCGCCATGCAGTCGACGATCGAATTGACCGGAAAGAACTGGAGTGTCGAGGACGCAATCCGCCGTGTCGAGGATCAGTTCAAGACGGCATGACGTGCAGGGGCCGGCCTCAGACCAAAATCACGCGCTGGACGGCTTTCTCAATAGATTCGAGAGTTTGATTTGACCGAGTTGGTCTCGGGCCATCGTCGTCACGTGGTCGAGGGCTTCGCGGAGCTTGGCGCGCGGCCCTTCGGGAAAGCCTTCGACAACGGGGGCACTCGCACTCAATGGCCCGTCCACCGCCTCGATCACTTCCAAGAGCGAGATTTCTTCCGGCTTCCGGTCGAGCCGGTAGCCGCCGTCCACGCCGCGGGCGGAATGGAGAATTCCGTGCGTCACTAGGTTCCTTAGGATCTGCAAAAGAAACCGCTCGGGCATTCCCCCTTCGGCGGCTAACTGGCTGCAGGGCACGGGTAAATTCGATTCCGCTTTGGCCAACTGCAACGTGGCTTGCAGTGCGTAACCGGCCGTTCGCGACAACTTCATGGGTGGTAACCTTCGAGTTTGCCACCGTGACCGAGGCCGGGCCGGCTTTCACGAAAAAGCCGTCAGACGCGACTCCCTGCGTCCGTTACTTGCTCGCCGACCTGGATCGCGCAATGGAGTGAAAAGTCGATAAGCGCCTCTTCTTTCGCTCCAAAACCGCGTTGCGCCGAAAGAATTCGGCGAAACGGCCCCGCCCGTTCCGACGCCGATACGACCTGACGGCCCGACAAGTGGCCCGATGTGAGCAACCCGGCTCTAACGAATCTGCGCAGTTCTTATGAACATGCTCTGGGATTCAGCAGCGATCGCGACTGCTATTCCTGGCCTTGAGACTGCCATACAACCGACCGGGATGCTAGCAGAATTCCGCCGGCCAGTCAAAAACTTTTCGCGGACGATTCTGAGATTCTCACTCGTTCGCGGCCGTTGCGGAGGCGGGTTGCGACGGGTCTCCGGTCGGCTCGGCGCCGCCACCCGACGACCGCTGCATCGTCCAAACGTGCCAGAACAACACCAGTGCGCCGCACACCAGCAGACTGTCGGCAAGATTGAACACCGGCCAGTTGATTACGCCGTCAATGCGAAAATAAAGCCAATCGCGAACCGCGTAGACTCGTTCCGCGGTGCCCGGCCAGCGCAGCCCGTGCATCCCGAGGCGATCGTATAGGTTGCCGAAGATTCCGGCCGCAATCAGCGCCAGCGTGAGCGTCAGAACCCGGTCGCGCGCGGCCCCGGCGTAGAACAGCCAATAGATGATGAAGATTGCCGCGGCAACCGAGAGGGCCGCAAAGACGGTGGTCAATCCTTGCCCAAGCCCGAACAGGGCGCCCTCATTGAGGCTCGTTGTCAGACTGAAAACTGGCCTCCAGAGCCAAATCTGGTTGCGCCCCGGCATACCGAGCCGATCGAAGATCCAACTTTTGCTCGCCAGATCAATCGCACATCCGCCAACGGCCACTCCGAAAAACAGCAGATAACGATTGGCTGGAACTATCCTGGCGCCAGGATCCACATTCATTCCGTGAACTCTCACTTAGAATTCCTAACAAATCCGGCGGGGACTGTCCCCCTTTTGCGAAATCCGCGAAGCAAAACGGGGACTGTCCCCTTTTTCCCAGCCGGATTTGTTAGGCGCTCTTAGGCTCGCTGCTCGTCTCAGATTCCGTTCTCGTGATGCTCGGCGCATTTGACGCAGAAAGGCGCGTAGGGAATCGCATTCAATCGGGCTTTGGGGATTTTCGCGCCGCATTCCTCGCACAAACCAAAAGTGCCTGCACCGAGCCGTTCTAGCGCCGCTTCAATCGCATCGAGAGTGCCTTCCTCGTTTTCCATCAGGCTGAGCGTGAATTCCTGCTCGAAGTTGTCGCTGCCGATGTCGGCCATGTGAATCGGCATGCTCGAGAGATCGCCGTTGTTCTCGCTCCGGGTCTTCTTGAGGGCCGAATTAGCCATTTGATCGACGTCGCCGCGCAACCGCGCTCGCAACTCCACCAATCGGTCCCGATACTCGTTGAACTCAGCCTTTTTCATCGTCTCGTCTCCAGCCGTCGTTCGTGGGTCGAAATCCTGGTTGCGGCCCCTTGGATCGTTACAGACCATCGATTGTACGAACCGCCCGAGTCGATGTCAAATTCGCGATCACTTGGCCCGCGCGACCCAAAGCTGGCATGTGCATCGTGTTAGGGCTATGCTTCCAATAGGCGCCGTCAACGGAGTTCCGCTGGATTCGCGGGCAGGAGTGGTCCGCAACACGACAAGGAGGTGCTTGATTCCCCCACGATTCTTACTGAGAGGTTGCATCCCATGAGCGCTGCCAACGATCCCTCGACTTTCTCCGGGCCTAGCGCCCCGCTATCGCTTCCCCCCGCACGTTTTTCGGTGCATCGGGAATTCCACCATCTGCGGTCGCACTGGTGGTGGTTTCTGCTGCTGGGTGTCTTGCTGGTAATCTGCGGCACGATCGCGGTTGTCTCACCCATGTTCTCGACCTTCGTGGCGATCGATGTGTTGGCCGTACTTTTCTTGATTGCGGGAGTCGCGACGATCGTCAGCTCTTTCTGGGCGGGCCAATGGAGCGGCTTACTGGTCCATCTCTTGGTCGGCATTCTGTATGTGGCGGCGGGGTTCGTCATCAGCGAGCACAAACTCATGTCGGTGCTGATGGTGACGATCTTCATCGCCGTGTCGTTCATCGTGGCCGGCATATTCCGGGCCTTGGCGGCGCTGTTGATCCGATTCCCGCAATGGGGCTGGGCGCTCTTGAACGGCGTGGTGACGATGCTGATGGGGATCATCATCTACCGGCACTTGCCGGATTCGGCATTTTGGGTGGTCGGCTTGCTCGTCGGGCTGGAGATGCTTTTCGGCGGCTGGACTTGGATCATGCTCGCGCTGGCCATCCGTGCGATTCCGGAAAGGACGGCGTGAGAGAATGAACGGCACACGGAGTGTGCCTACTACGTAGCAGGCACGCTCCGTGTGCCGTCCGCGATGCTCCAACCCAATTCCGCGCCACAATCACATGGTGCTCCGCGCGCCGCCTCCCCTCGAATTTGGTAATGAAAAATGCGCAAACTGCTGGCAAACCCTACATCGCGGGTGTAGAATCCGCGACGGGAATCGATGCCTTATGACAGAGTCGATTTGAGCGGCGGATGCACCGTAAGTAGATCGCTTTGTGCATCCGTAATGAGTTGGCAGGCTCGACCGCTGGCTCGCTGGGCGGCGATTTGCTCGCCCGGCTCAATACTCTCTGCCAAGGGGGCGCGCGTTTCTGAGCGGCCGATCACGGGTTCTTGAGGTCTCGTGGCCACTCGTCGTGACACGGCTTCCTGACCGTGTCATGGGAGTGAACCAAAATTGGCCGGAGCGTTTCCGTCAACAATGCTGTTCGTCTTGTACCGGGAGAACGAATCATGTGCAGGAGTCTGAGAGTCCAGATGATCGCCATGCTGGCGGTCGGCGGGCTGATCGGCTACGCGATCGCGTCGCGCCAGCCCGAATTGTCGAGCAGATCGATCGCGGGTGAAGCTCGGCCGGATTTCGCCGGCGAAAACGCGACGATTGCGCCTCGTGTTCCAGCGACAGCCGCTGCTTGCCCGCCCGGCGTGGTCTGCTTAACGGAACCAAGGGCGAAGGCCGAGCTGATCGCAATGGGCGACAAGAAAGAGACGGAGATCCTGTTGGCGCAAGCCGAACGAGGACGCTCAAGCAATGGCAAGAAGCCCAACATCCTGTTCATCATGGGGGATGACATCGGGATGTGGAACATTGGCGCCTACCACCGCGGCATGATGGCCGGACGGACGCCGCACCTCGACAAGTTGGCCAAGGAAGGCATGTTGTTCACTGACTACTATGCCGAGGCCAGTTGCACTGCCGGTCGAGCGAACTTCATCACCGGCGAGCTTCCGATTCGCACCGGCATGACGACGGTCGGCCAAGCCGGCGCCAAGATCGGCATTCCGGCGGAAGCCTGCACGATTGCCACCGCGCTCAAGGCGCAGGGCTATGCAACCGGACAGTTCGGCAAGAACCATCTGGGCGATCTCAATGAGTTCCTACCCACCGTCCACGGCTTCGACGAGTTCTTCGGGTATCTGTATCACTTGGACGCGATGGAAGACCCGGCACATCCCAATTACCCGCAGAATCTTTTGAACGTGGTCGGTCCGCGCAACATGGTCCACAGTTGGGCCACGGACACGGATGACCCGACCGAGATGCCGCGCTGGGGCAAGATCGGCAAGCAGAAGATCGAGGACGCGGGCACGCTCTATCCCAAGCGGATGGAGACCGTGGACGACGAGATCCGCGACCTCGCCATCAAATTCATGGACAAGGCCAAAGACGACGGCAAGCCGTTCTTCTGCTGGCTCAACCCGACCCGTATGCACATCGTCACGCATCTTTCCCCGAAGTATGAAGCCCTGCGCAACGCGAAGAATGGCTGGTCGGAAGAAGAAGCCGGCATGGCCCAGCTCGATGACGACGTCGGTCTGGTAATGCAACACCTCAAGGACATGGGTGTGGATGATAACACCATCGTCGTCTTCACCACCGACAACGGCACGGAGGTCTTCACCTGGCCCGATGGCGGACAGACGCCGTTCGCGCAGTCCAAGGGGACGGTTATGGAAGGCGGCTTCCGCGTGCCGTGCATCCTGCGCTGGCCCGGCCATGTGCCGGCGGACTCGGTGCAGAACGGCATCTTCTCCGGCATGGACTGGTTCCCGACCTTCCTCGACGCCGCCGGGAACCCGAACATTACCGACCAATTGCTCAAGGGCGTGACCCTCGGCGACCGGACTTACAAGAACCATCTTGACGGCTACAACCAGATGGCCGCCATCACCGGCAAAGGGCCGTCCGCGCGTCACGAAATCTTCTATCTCGGCGAAAGCACGGTCGGCGCGGTGCGCATCGACGATTACAAGTATCGTTTCATCGACCAGCCCCAAGGCTGGCTCGGCGCCAAGCCACACCTTGACGTGCCGGTTCTGATCAACCTGCGCCTCGATCCGTTCGAGCGCACGGGTTGGCCCAACGACGGAACGAAAGAAGGGGCCCAGCAATACTTCGACTGGTTCAAGTTCCAATTCTGGCGCTTTGTGTTCGTCCAACAGGTGGTTGGCAAGGAACTCCAAACCTTCCTCGATTACCCGCCGATGCAGAAGGGCGCGAGTTTCAATCTGGAGGCCGTAAAAGCGGAGATGCAAAAGAGGATGCAAGAGGCGGAAGCGGCGAGCAAAGGCGCCAGTCAGTAATCGAAAGACCTCCAAGGCGGGCGGCGCAATTGGGCCGCCCGCCTATGCCAAAAAAACGGCTCAGTAACGTGTTGCGCTATCTTGTGGATTCATTACGCAAGCGGGAAGGTTTCTCTATGTCTCGGCGTTTGAAACAGATCCAATTCGTCGTCGCTATGTTCTTGTTTTTCGGAGCGGGAGTTGCTCTGACGGTTCGCTACTGCATTTTTGAGTCCGCCCAAGCGGCCGAACCGGCTCCCTCCAGCCCATTGTTGGCTGGCCCGACATCGGCGGGAAATCCGGCCGATGAACAAGCGATCCGTGCCACCGCCGCCGAATTCGTCAAGGCTTTCAACGCGGGGGATGCGAAAACGATCGGCGCCGAGTGGTCCACCGATGCGCAGTATACGGACGAGTCGGGCCAGGTGTTCCACGGTCGCGCCGCGATCGAAAAGGAATACGCCGACTTGTTCAAGGCGCAACATGGCCTGACGATGGCGCTCACCATCGAGTCGATTCGATTTCTGGGACCTGACATCGCGATTGAGAAGGGCATTGCCAAGGTCAAGTCGCCCGCGGATGCCGACACGGCAGCCCGATACACCGTGGTGCACGCTCGTCGCGACGGAAAGTGGGTCATGATCGTCGGTCGAGACGCTCCTTACGTCGCAGTCGCCGACGGGGATTACTTGAAGGACCTCGCCTGGCTGATCGGCGAGTGGAGCACGGGATCGAAAGACCAGGGATTGCGAATCAAATTCGAGTGGATCGCACAAAGGAACTTTATCAAGAATTCGTTCATGGCCGTGAAAGACGGTCAGGAAAAGTTGACGGGGGCGCAGGTCATCGGTTGGAACCCCAAGCTGGGGCGCATTGTTTCATGGCACTTCGATGCCCAAGGCGGCTACGGCAACGATGCCTGGACCAAGGATGGATCGAAATGGGTGATTACGGCGACCGGCGTGCTTCGAGACGGCAGCGAAAGCTCGGCGGTCAACGTTCTGACTCCGATCGACGCCGACAGCTTCACATGGCAGTCGGTAATGCGCACATTGGATGGCGTCAGCCTGCCGGATGCGGCGCCCGTAAAGGTCATGCGAATGCCGGCCACGAAATGATGTTCGTTTTGCGCGACAAAGGACAATCCTTCACCAAATCTTGAAAGCGTGATCCTATGAAGAAAGTTTTTGTTCTCATAATTGGCGTGTCGCTGACTGTCGTTGGAGTACAGTTTGCCTATGCCCGCGGTATGGGCGGTGCCAATCGGGGCGAAGCCGGTGGCGAAAGGTCCGGTGGGGCCGAAGGCGGCCATCGAGCCGGAGGGGCCGGCGCGAGCGGCAATAGCGCCTCGGGTGCCCGAGCCGGGGGAAGCGAGGCGAGCGGTTATCATGCCAGCGGCGCGCAAGCCGGCGGCTACCACGCCGGCGGAGCCGAAGCCGGAGGGTATCACGCCGGCGGGGCGGAAGTGGGCGGTTACCATGCCGGGGAAGTGCAGGCCGGCGGCGCCCAAGCCGGCGGCATCGCGGTGGGCGGGGTCAGTTCCAGTGGTCTTGCCGTGGAGACAGTCCCAGCCACGGGCGTCGCGGTGTACGGTGCAACGCCGGTCGCGGCAGTAGCCTACGCGACAGCGCAGGTTGCGGTGCCATTGCCAACTGACGCCGGGTTTGGCGCGGCCCATACGGCCGGTGGTAGTGCATACGTCGGCGGAGTCAAGGCTGGCGGAGTCGAAGCGGGCGGGGTTGAAGTAGCCGGGGCTAGAGGCGGAAGTATTAACGCAAGCGGAGCCGAGGCCGGAGGCGTCAAGGCGGGCAGCGCTAGCGCTTCAGAAGCCAAGGCTGGCCAAGCCAACGCCGGAGCAGCCAAAGGAGGAGAAGGCAAAGCTGAAGGTGCTAACGGCGGACAACGAGAGCGGGGGCGTTGAAGTAGTCTGTTGCATCCGTTTCAAAGTTATCGCGCCTGTGAAAACGCTGCTCACCGGGAGCGCGGTGATTGAACTTGGCGCCGGATTGGCGCTGCTGTGCTGTCCCTCGGCAATGGTGACGCTGTTGGTCGGCGCGCCGCTAGAGGCGCCCGCAGCTTTGACCGTGGCCCGAGTCGGCGGCGGAGCGGTGTTATCGTTGGGCGTCGCCTGTTGGCTCGCGCGCGCCGACGCGCAAAGTCGGGCCGCGATCGGGCTGCTCACCGCGATGTCGTTTTACAACGTCGCCACCGTCGCCATCCTCGCCTTCGCCGGCATCGCCTTCGGGTTGCATGGCGTGGCGCTGTGGCCGGGAGTCGCTCTCCACGCCGTGATGACCGCCTGGTGCGCCGAGTGCATGCGGCGAACACTGCTGAACGGGACGATGGACAGCAACTTGCGAAAACAATCAAATACAGAAAGAGGACCAAGATGAGAGCGGCCGCGCGGTGTTCCACCTATCACGAGGCTTCTCCTTCCACTTTATGACCAAGTCAAACTTGAAAACGATCCGCGTCGGGTTCACCCTTTTTACGGTCGCGTTGGCCGGCCACAGTTTCGCAAAAGCCCAGGATGCACTCCCTTCCTGGAACGATGGCCCGGCGAAGCAATCCCTTGTGGACTTCGTCCGCGTTACGACCGATAAGGCGAGTTCGAAATACGTGAAACCCGAAGAACGAATCGCCACTTTCGACCAGGACGGCACGCTCTGGGTCGAGAAGCCGATGGTTTCGCAAGTGATGTATTGCCTCGATCGTGTGTCGGCGTTGGCGGAGAAGAGGCCGGCCCTCAAGAACATCGAGCCGTTCAAGACCGTCCTGTCCGGCGACCGCGCGGCCATCGCAAAACTGACGATGCCCGATCTCGAGAAAATCCTCGCCGCGACGCTCACCGGTATGACAACGGACCAATTTCAGGCCGAAGTCAAGCAATGGCTCGCGACGGCCAGGGACCCGCGATGGAAAAAACCCTACACAGAACTCACCTACCAGCCGATGCAGGAGGTGCTGAAGTATCTCCGCGCCAATGGCTACAAGACTTATATCGTTAGCGGCGGCGGCCAAGACTTCATCCGCGTTTACGCCGAGCGGACTTACGGAATCCCGCCAGAACAAGTCGTCGGCACGATGGGCGGCACGACGTATGGCTACGACAACGACGGCAACCCGATCCTGACCAAGGAACCCAAACTGCTGCTCAACGACGACAAAGCCGGAAAACCCGAAGGCATCCATCTGATGATCGGTCGGCGCCCGGTCGCCGCCTTTGGCAATTCCGACGGGGACCGGCAGATGCTTGAGTTTACCAAGGCTGGAGAAGGCGCGCGGCTCGCGATGCTGGTGCTACACGATGATGCGATGCGCGAGTACGCGTATGGCCCGGCGCAAGGATTGCCCGCGGCCAAGCTCGGTGCCTTCACCCAGGCGCTCTACGACGAAGCGAAGAAGAGCGGTTGGACCGTCATCAGCATGAAGACCGATTGGAAGCGAGTCTTTGCCTTCGAGCAATAGCCAACACTCAACCCGCCAGAAGTCAGCCAACCACCGGAAGGATACGGCCGTGAAGCTAACCACGAAAAATGTAAGCCATGTCCTGATTAAAGGAGCGATGCTATGTGCCCTGGCGATGCAAGGAGCGAACGCCCAGGCGCAGCAAACGTCACCCCGTGCCGACCAGACTCCGGTGACGGCGATTGACATCGCGCTGGAGCCGGACCGGACCATGATCCAGCACGCGGAGGCCGTCAACGCCCGGCTGCTCAAGGTGTTCCCGGATGGCTTCGCTCTGGATGCGTCCCACCATCCACACATCACGATGTTGCAGCGTTACGTCCGCACGGCGGATCTCGACAAAGTTTATGCCGCCTCCGGCAAGGTGCTCGCCAGCGGGAATGTGACCTCCATGAAGTTGAAGGCGTTCAAATACTACTACATCCCGGACAAGAGCATCGGCTTGGCGGGCATTGTCGTCGAGCCGACAGGCGATTTGCTCAAGCTGCAACAGAACTTGATTGACGCGGTTGCCCCGTTCACGGAGAGAATTGGGACGGCGGCAGCGTTCGTCACCACGCCCGACGCGCCCGACATCAATCAGCCAACGATTGACTACATCGCGACGTTCGTTCCGAAGGCATCTGGCAAGGATTTCAATCCGCACGTCACCGTCGGCATCGCCTCCCAGGAATACCTGAAAAAAATGCTCGCCGAACCGTATGATGCTTTCACGTTCTCGCCGGAGGGGGCGGCCGTTTACCATCTCGGCAACTACGGGACCGCTCGGAAGAAACTCAAGGCGTGGGAGCTAAAGCCCTAAGGCGTCTCTCCGGCCGCGGCGCGACCGCGGACGACTGGATGGTCGTTGGCAAGGAGGGTGATTTGAGGCGGATCTTCGCGTTTGGGAAACAGTGTTCGCGATGGACCAACTCCTTTTTAAAGTTCTCCCACTCGCCCTGGCCTCGGCCGTGAGCCCGGCGTCACTCGCCGTTTCTCTGGTGCTTCTCGGGGGCAAGATCCGTCCGCGGATGAAGGCGTTCGCTTATCTGCTGGGCGGAGCGTTGGTGGCGTTGGCGTTCACGCTCTTTGGATTGCTGCTCGCCAGCGGACCTTCGCCGGCTACCGGCCCGCACGCCCACGCAGTCATCGACGCAGTCCTTGGCTCGCTGCTCTTGGCGCTGAGCGTCGTCGCGTTGGCGATCAAACCGAGTAAGGATGGGAGGGACCTCTCCGGCTTGGATTCCCAATCGGAACGCCGCCAGTTGGGTACCTGTGCTTTGATGGGTTTGCTGGCGATGGGGCTGAATGTCTCGTCGCTGGTGCCATTTTTGGCAGCCGTGAGGGAGGTGGGAAGAGCTGTCGTCAGCATGGAGGTGAAGGGGATCGCGCTGGGCGTCGCCTGGTTGTTGCTGCTCTTGCCGATGATCCTGCCGCTAGTGATTTACTTGATCGCTCCCAAAGCGGCAGCGAGGATTCTGACTCCTGTCTCCATCGCCGCGACGAAATACGGTCGCTACCTCGTGGCGGCGATCTGCCTGATTCTTGGATCGGTGTTCATTTGGGAGGGAATCAAGGGGCTATGAGCGCGTGAAGCAATCAACTCTAATCGGTCGTTGTGGCACGGCCGGGAGATGAATTGGTGTCTGCATTTTTTTGCGCGGAATCGAGAGGACTGTTTCCAGCATCGTGCACCCCGATGGAGGATTTCGGCAAGTTTAGGGCTGGAGGCCCGGCAGGAAATAACCGCAACCGTGAGGTTGCGGTAAGATGCGGCGAGATCGGATGCTCGAGGTCCGAAGGACCGGCACGGTTCCCCCGCCACGTTTTCGTGTCGGTCGTTCGGACCTCCGCGTTCGGGACGATCATCAATCCCGATCTAACGATCGGGACTATTTCCTATCGGCCCTCCGGGCATGCGCTAAGGCGTTGATCCGCAGTTTCGCGAAGCTTTGGCGAGGTATTGAAATCAATGGTCGCGAGACCGTTCCACCACAAATGTTCTCAACATACTCAGCAACGTTTAGGAGCATTTCCAATGAATCGTCGACGGATACGCGGTCCAGGCGGCGTCGCCGCGCTGTTGGTTGCAGGGGCAGGAATCGTTCTCACGGCTCGCAATGCCTTCATCAACACTGCCAACGCGGCCGATCTGCCGAGCGCGGTTAAACAAGACGCTGCGGCCGACGAAAAGGCGATCCGTGCCACGGCAGACGAATTCGTCAAGGCATTCAACGCTGGAGATGCCAAAACGATCGGCGCCGAGTGGTCGAGCGACGCCGAGTATACGGACGAGACTGGGCAAGAATTTCACGGCCGCGCCGAGATTGAGAAATTCTATTCCCAGTTGTTCAAAGACCACCCTGGCGGAACCATCGCGGTAAAAATCGAGTCAATTCGCTTGCTCGGCCCGGACATCGCGATTGAGAAAGGGATCGCCAGCGACAAATCGCCGAAGGGCGAATCGTCGGCCGCGCGATACACCGTCGTGCATGCCCGGCGCGACGGAAAATGGATCATGGTCGACTGCAAGGATGCCCCCTACGTTTCCGCCGCGGACGAGGATTATCTGAAGGACCTCGAATGGCTCGTCGGCGAGTGGAAGATCGACTCGCCCGACAAAGCAGAGGACCGGCGAATCAAATTCGAATGGGTCGCTGGCCGAAACTTCATCAAGAGCAGCTATAACGTCATCAAGGACGGCAAGGCGACGCTCACGGGCGGTCAGATCATCGGCTGGCATCCGAAGCGCGGGCGGATCGTCTCGATGCACTTCGACGCCAACGGCGGCTTCGGCAACGATGCCTGGATCAAGGACGGCTCGAAATGGGTGCTCGAAGCGAGCGGCGTCTTCCGAGACGGCAGCGACACGACGGCCGTCAATATCATTACCCCGATCGACGCCAATAGTTTCACCTGGCAATCGGTGAAACGAACTCTCGACGGTGTCAGCTTGCCGGACGTTCCGCCGGTCAAGGTCACGCGTGTGGCATCGGCCAAGTGACGGTCGCCGGCTGAAACTCGAAACGAATTTCAATACATTCAGACCATTTTCAGAGAGGTGCATCCATGAAAGCGGTTCTCGGCGTTTTGATC
>DASZFO010000246.1 GCA_035939775.1 Pirellulales bacterium
CAGACATGGATACCATCCGGGGCGGCGCAGGCGGCCGCCAGCCACTTGCCGTCGGGGGAGATCGCCACGTTGACGGTTGGTCCGTTTGGGCCGGAGAATGTTTGAAGCGGATCGCCGCCGGTGGCCACATCCCACAGCTTCACTTGGGCGTCGGCGCCGGCCGTGGCCAATTGCTTCCCGTCGGGCGTGAATGCCACGCCATTGACGGTCTGTTGGTGCGCGTTGAACTCGCGGCGAACTTCCCCCGTCTTCGGATCGAGCAGCTTCGCCATCGGTCCGACGCCGATGGCCAGCACGGCTCCCGCCGATGAATAGGCGAGGGAATGGATCACCGCCTTCTCGTGCAGCGCAATCCGCGGCTGCCGCGCGGCCAAATCCCAAACAATCAACGTGTCAACGCCGCCGTAAGCGACCGCCAGCGATCTGCCATCCGGCGAGAACGCCAAGCGGCGCGCGGGCGTTAGCTTCGGTTGTGCATTCGCCGCGGGCTGCTGGGCTGTAGCACTCGCGCCGAAACTCGTGATTGCCAGCGCGGTAATGAAAACTAATCGCATCATCGCAACCTCCGATATTGTAGTAGGCACACTCCGTGTGCCGTTGCGGCCACGGGACGCGGAGCGTGCCTGCTACATTGCCCGCGGCTTCGCCGCATGATGTTGCTCCTTGCCTACCTCGCTTGACAGGGCTGATTTGTTCGTGGTCGCTACCTCGGGTGCGTGCGGGTCAACATGGCTCCGGTAGGCAGCTACGGATTCTTCGTCTTCGGTAATTGATCCAAATCCCACACGAGCACAGTGGAATCGGCAATTGATACCGCCAACAATTTGCCGGAGTGGGAAAACTCGATTGCATGTGCCGCGGACGGCAAGTCAATATGCTTCACCTGGGACAAATCCGGAATCTTGAGCAATTCAACTCGTGCTTGGTCCTCGTAGCCCCCGACCGTCACCGCGGCAAGGTGGCCGTCGGGTGAAAACGCGACGGGGCCCACGCCTCGACCCGGCAAATCGAGTTTTTTTAGAACACTACCATCGACAAAACTTCGTAATTCAATTGGTACACTCTTAGCAAGCGTTGCGCCGCCCAGGCCGTTTTTCCCCATCCAATTTTTTAAGGTCCAGGTCGTCGTCAGCAGATATCGGCCGTCAGGTGATAATGCCGTTCGACTGCTCGATCCAGCTTGATATGCGATTGGCTGTAGCTCGTCGCCAGTGCGGACCGAAAAACGGCGGGCTGTGTCTAAAAGCAGAGTCAGCGTACTCGCGTCCGCGGAAAAGCAACCGGCGCTGAGCATGGGTTCTCGGCCCGTTGGAGACGAGAATGGCGGGTTACCTAGCGCGTCAGACTCCATTTGTAGACCGGCGGGCTTTGCTTGGAATTCCTGTACTGCTTTGCCCGTTGCGACATCCCACACGTAGACGCGCATGTCGTCGCCCCATGACGCAAACTGCTTGCTGTCGGGCGTAAAGCGCAACGCTCGATAACCCCCTGACCAACCGTGGCCGGGCAAACGGTAAATCTCTCGGCCGGTAGCGAATTCCCACAATCGAACGGTATCGTCGATGCTCGAAGAGACGGCAAATCTCCCATCGGGCGATACATCCATCGCTCGAATCCAAGGATCGCCGTGGCGTTCGTCCGGCGCGTGCCGCATGACCCGCAGTTGGCGCGACTCGCCAAGATTCCAAATGCGGATCGTGCCATCATCGCCGGCAGTCGCCAGTTGATCATCACCGGGAAGGAATCGGATTGAATTCGGCGGTTGGGTGTGCCCTGAAACGTCCGCGGCGATCGGTTCACCCGTTTTCAAATCCCAAACGCACATCGTCGAGCTCCATTCGCATGATCCCGCGAGTTGCCGGCCGTTTGGCGAGAACGCCAGGAACGAGGCGCCGCCAAATAGACCTCGGAGCCTGCGAACCAGTCGGGCGCTCGAAGCCTCCCAGAGGGCTACCCCCCCGCCTGCACTCTGGTCGCTGATCGAAGTGGCCAGCAACTTACCATCGGGCGAAAATGCCAGGCAGTACTCGCCCCAATCCTCGCCGCCGGGCGCGCTGAAGGTCCGCAAAGTTTGCCCTTTAACGGTGTCGAACAGATAGACCTTTTTGAAGTCGTGATTCCCGTTGACAACGGCCACCGTTGCCCCGTCTGGCGAGAATACGAACGCCCAAACCGGGTAAGGACCGAAGTTCGGATTGCTTGGAATCTCGATTGAGCGCGGCTCTTCATTGGCGCGCCAGTTCCAAAGCATGAAATTGCCCTCGTGACCGCCGACGGCCAACGATTTTCCATCGGGAGAGAAGACGATTGATTCAATTGAGCGAACGCCAATATCCCGGCTCGCGATCTCCGCTTGGCGATCAATGTCGACAAGTTGAACTTTGTCTCGACCGTAGGCGAGCGTCTTTCCGTCGGGCGACAAGGCGAGATGCACGCCCCATTGCTTCCCCAAGTTCAATTGGAGGAGTCGGCGCTCCGATGACTGATCGAATACGCCAAGCCAAGGCACGTTCTCGCCCCGCTCGTCATCAAAATGCCATCCAAATGCGCCCGCTCGGCCGCCACCAAATGCGGCGGAATTTCGTGGAATCTGATGCTCCCAAAGGCGATTTTCGCCTAGCAACCGACCTGAAGTCGGATTCCACCGCTGCAGCCAACCATCACTAGTGACCTGCACCAAAGTCTTTCCATCGTCCCCGTAGGTTAGCGCAACTGGCTCACGCGCGGGCCGAAATCGCTTGGTGCCCAGCCGGGCGATGACGCCGGCCGGCAATGGATCGCCGTCGATATCCATGCCCTTTGCCGCGCCGGCCCGTTCCGTTCTTGAAGCATCCTTCGAGTCGGAATCGCGATTGTCCGAAGTAGAGGATTCTTTTGCGTTCGGGCGATCATCTGCCATGGCCGCCCGCTCGCGTTGGCCCATCGGCAGCAGAAGCACTCCGCTGGCCGCGATCATCGCCAAGCCGGTGAGTCCCAATTTGGCCGTAAGAGGAATCGGTCGGCTGAGGATGTGACGGATTCGCGTCGAGAGAGCGCGGCGGGATTCGACCACGCCGATCAGCCGCAGCATGGCTTCCGCGGGCTGCAGCGTGGCGCCGGCGATGTCGAGGAGCGTGGCCGCGTATCGCTCGCTTTGGCCGCGGACGGCGACGAGGACCGTTTCGTCCACCGCCTGCTCGCGGAGCCGGCGGATGAGCAGGTTCGCGATCCAAACGGCCGGGCTGTAGAAGTACAGTATCTGGAGCAGCGTTTGGATGCAATTCACCTGCAAATCGCCGCGCCGCCAATGCACCAGCTCGTGAACGAATACCATTCGTACCTGTTCGCGATCGAGACCCGCTGGAAATCCGCGCGGCAAGAGAATCGTCGGCCGCCAGAAGCCGCAAATCGCCGGGCTGCCCAAGCGATCGGTCATCTTGAGCGTGACTTGCCGCCGAGAGCCTATCCGAAAACCGCTTGAGGAGAGGGGGACAGTCCCCTTTTGTTCCTCAACCATCGCGGCG
>DASZFO010000247.1 GCA_035939775.1 Pirellulales bacterium
CGAGGACGGCGTATTTCAGTCGCCGCCCGTCAATACGATCAACGGCCGGGTGGGGTATCAGTTCGCCAATGGCTGGCGCATCCAGCTTGACGCGCTCAATCTGCTGAATTCCTCGAGCTACAATGCCAGCTACGCCTACGGCGCACTGCTGCCCTCCGATGCATTGTTCGCCAAGTGTTTTCCCGCGAGCGGCGCGCCCACGGTGCCGGCGGCAGTCTGCCAGAACGGCTTTATGGACTATTCGATCCATCCGTTGGACCCAACGGCCGTGCGGATCACGCTCGCCGGACCGATCGATAGCATCGACATTCCGAGAATGGCTGCCGAGTTCGAACGTGCGTTGCCCACCTACCAGCGTCCGGCGCCGAACTACGATTGGACGGGCTTCTATGTCGGCGCCTACGTCGACAGGAGCTGGCTAAAAAGCAATAGCAGCGCGGTCAACAATGTGTCGGGAGCACCGTTCCCCGCTTCGGGCCTTAACTCAACACAATGGGGCGGTGGTGTTCAGCTCGGCTTCGACTACATGCTGCCGTCGCGCATCGTGCTCGGGGTCGCGGCTGACATGTCGTCGGGCGGCGCCAAGACGGTGGCGGTATCGGATCCCTCAGGCATTAGCGCAAATCAGACGACCGTCTTTGACAGCGAAACGATCCGCGGCCGGATCGGCTACGCCGCCGACAATATCTTGTTCTACGCGACCGGCGGCTTTGCGTGGTCCAACGCCCAGTTCGTCCGCACCCAGTTGACCGGCACACTCAACGACGCCACGGCAGGCACAGACGAAGCGGTCAATAAGGGTCTACTGGGCTGGACGGGCGGGGGCGGAATCGCTTACGCATTCGCACAGAATTGGAACGTCTTTGCCGAATATCGGCATACAAGCTACGGAACATCAACGGCACCGCTTCCGTTGTCGCAACTGGCGGCAACAACAACAACGACCGTGAGTGCCGTTGAATTCGGCCTGAACTATAAGTTCACGTCGAGTGGTCAGTTCGCCGGCGCGCCGCCCGCCGCACCTGCGGGAGCGCTGTCATCAGCCCTGGTCTACAAGTCCCCACCTGGTCGCTATACCTACGACTGGACCGGGATTTATTTTGGCGCCGACGGCGGTTTCGGTTGGACGACATTCAACGGGACGTTATTGGACGCTATCGGCACTCCGTTGACGCCCTTCAGCTACCGCGTGAATGGCCCTGTTGCCGGGCTTTTCGTGGGCGGCAACTATCAAATCAACAAGGTTGTGCTGGGCGTCGAAGGCGATTGGCAATGGTCCAATTTGCTCGGCAACAACCAAGTACTTGCGCCGCTTGGTGCCGCCGGCACTTTTCCGTCGGGGCCTTTTTTGGTTTCGACGACGGTGAAGGATTACGCCTCAGTCCGGGGCCGCTTGGGATTGGCGTTTGACCGTTTCCTCGTGTTTGGCACCGGCGGTTGGGCCTGGGGGAATCCCTTGACATCTTACGCTCTCGTCGGTGCCGCGCCATTTTTCAACAATGGTGGGAGGTCGACAGGTTGGACCGCCGGGTTAGGCGTCGATTACGCATTCACCGACAGTGTCGTTGGCCGTATTGAATATCGCTATGCGAGTCTTGAGACTTCGGGCTTCGGGAGCACCGCAACCAACACATCCGGGGCGTCCGATCGTTTGCCGATCAGCGATCTGCGCGCCGGCATCGCGTACAAAATTGGCGGCCGTTCAGATACGATCAAATTTTGAGCCGCATTTGTCTGGTACGCTTCAAGCTTCCCGTTGAAATGAGCAAGCCGTTTCTTATTGCGACAAATAAATCAAAGGCGTGCCGGTCCTGACTTGGTTCAAACTGCGCGAGTAATCAGGCCTATGAGAGGCCGGCGAGGATACCATCATTGCACGCCTCACGTTTCCAATACCTCTAATCAAAATCGACTCATTCAATATATTTGGCG
Source organism: Pirellulales bacterium (assembly GCA_035939775.1). NCBI lineage: Bacteria > Pseudomonadati > Planctomycetota > Planctomycetia > Pirellulales > Pirellulales bacterium. The sequence goes on from DASZFO010000247.1 coordinate 1,933, forward strand.
GCCCGATGGAGAGTTGGGTACGAACCACCGGGGCCCTGTCCACCAGGGCTTACCAGAGGGCTCCGGTTCTGTGGTTCGTCGCGACATTCTTGTGGCCCCCTCTCCCGTGACCCAAGCCAGTGCCCCACATAACCAGCCGTAGACGCGAGGAGAGCCGCGATGACCCCGCAAGAGCAGGAACTCGTGAACGAATTGTTCCATCGTTTGGCCCAGCTGGAAAATAATCCCCGCGACCCGAGTGCCGAGCGCCTGATCGCGGATGGACTGAGAGAGGCGCCGCACGCAATCTACGCGCTCGTGCAGACGGCGTTGGTTCAAGATGAGGCGCTCAAGCGCGCCAATGCGCGGATCGAGGAGTTGCAGGCGCAGACTGCTGACGAATCGCAACAGCATGGCGGATTCTTGGACAGCGTGCGCGACGAGTTACTCGGCAAGCGCGACCTGCGAGGCTCGGTACCATCGGTGCGCGCACCAGCACAATCTTCGTCCACTACGGCTCCGCCCTATCGTCCGGGTCCCGGTCTGGCACCGGGCGGATCGTTTCTCGGCACGGCCGCTTCGACAGCAGCGGGCGTGATCGGCGGCGGGCTCCTACTCAACAGCATCCGTTCAGTGTTCGGTGATCATGCCGGCCTTGGCGGACAAGAGCGGAGCGCGCTCGGGAGGGCTAGCGGCAGCGCCGCCGACAGCTATCTGGCGCAACAAGATCGGGACCAGGATCAAGATCAGGACCAGGACGACGAGGCCCAAGCGCAGGACGCCCAGGATCAAGATCAAGATCAGGATCAGGATGATGACGGCGGCGATTTTGGCGGGGACGATACCGACGCTTAGCGCAGCTGAGACGATCCAGGAGCCATCAATTCATAAACTTTCTGCCGCGCAGGCTGTTCTCACTTCCGGTAGGGAAATGGGGACCTTGGCAGAAATTATTGAACTCCGACCACGCGAAACCGGTTAGACGATCAGATTTTCAACGCGGCTCGCGAAATGGAAGGGGATTTAAGAGCGATCGATGGGTTTGCCGATGCGCTCGCCCTTGTCAGCGAGACGATGGACGAGAGTGCACACGCCAACGCCATCAATGGCCTAGCCTGGGAAATCAAGCACCGCGCCCAAAGGATGGAGGCGCGCCGCGACAACCTTTTTACTCGTGTGCTTCCCAATAGAGCAATTGACGACCGTGCGTTGAGCGCGCGTCACGTCGTAGAGGATGCCGCACT
>DASZFO010000248.1 GCA_035939775.1 Pirellulales bacterium
CCTGTGCCCCGAGTGGTGGGGCAGCACTGGCCGACTGCGCTGGCCAGTGCCACACTTCGCGGGCCAGTGTCGCCCGCCCGCTTCCTAGGCATTCTCGTTGCAATCGACACTGCCCCCACCGCGGGGCGGCGCCGACGATTCGCATTCGCGCCGAAGCGTGTGCGGCTCGGATGGAACCTCGTATTAGACTTGCTTGGAAGATTCGATTCACACGCCAGCGGAAAAAAGAGCGGAAAAAAGGGGTCAGGAGTCATTAAATCGACATTAGATTCGAGGGCGATCCGCGCTCGCCGATTTAATGACTCCTGACCCCTTTTTTCTGCTGCCCCCTTTTTTCGGGAGATCACTATGCCGTCTACGCCAGCCGCCGAACCGATCGAGGGGCTCGCTGAAGCCGTCGAGCGCGTCGCCGCCAGTACACCCGCGTCCGAAAGTCTCGAGCGCCGCGGCGCCAAGCGGTTTCCATTTCGGGTCCTCCAATTCATGGCCCAATACGATCGAACGGGGATGCCCTCGCGCGATCGCTTTCAGCAAGTCCGCTGCCAGGACCTCTCGACCAGCGGCGTCTCGTTTCTCTGGCCGCGAATCCCCGATTTCGAGTACGTCGTCATCGGATTGGAAACGGCCGGCCCGCCGATCCACGTCACCGCCCGAGTCACCTCCGTCCGGCCGTCGCCAAACGAGCCGGGGCAATTGCTCGTCGGCTGCCAGTTCACCGGGAAGGTGAATACTTATTAGGGGCTGGGGACTGGGGGCTCGGGACTCGGGGACGCGCAAGCGGACGCAGAGCTGCCGCGCCGGTATAATGCGACATAACAGGTCGCCCGATCTCTAGCCGCCGCGAAGCGGCGGGCATTTCCGAGCCCCGAGTCCCCAGCCCCGAGCCCCTTTCTCCCATGCACCCTTCGCAATACCACTACCCGCCGATGACCTGGCCGTTTCTTGTGGTGCTGGGCATTTTGTTCCTCTTCACGATCACGCTCATCGAGCTGAACGTGCTGCGCTATGCCTACGAGCGGATGGGGGTCAGCCGGCGCTATGTGTTCGCGCTCTTGCTGCTCTCGCTGTTGGGCAGCTACATCAATATCCCGATCGCCGAACTCCCACCGGAAAAGGTCCGGTCGAACGAGGAGGTGGATTATTTCGGCGTTCGCTGGGTCGTGCCGGTTGTCAAGCAGTGGCCGCAGACGATCGTGGCCGTGAACCTCGGCGGGGCGATCATCCCCACGCTCCTCTCGATTTACCTCATCATTCGCAACGCGCTTTATCTTCGCGGCCTGATCGGCGTGGCAATCGTGGCGGCGATCGTCCATCAATTGGCTCACCCTGTCCAAGGAGTCGGCATCGCCGTGCCGATCTTCATTCCGCCGATCGCGGCGGCGCTCGTGGCGGTGGTTCTCGCCCGGATTCCGCTGCCCGGAGAAAAAAGGGGTCGGGAGTCATTAAATCGAGGTTCGATTCGAGGGCAATCCGCCCATGCCGATTCAATGACTCCCGACCCCTTTTTTCTCCCGGCTTCCGTTGCCCCGGCCTTGGCCTACGTGGTCGGCAGCTTGGGCACGCTCATCGGGGCCGATCTGTTGAATCTCGATAAGGTCCACGGCTTGGGCGCGCCGATCGCCTCGATCGGCGGCGCCGGCACCTTCGACGGCATCTTCCTCACCGGCATCCTGGCCGTGCTGTTGGCCTAGCGGCCAACGGGACTGGCAACTGGGGGCTGGGGAACGGTAGGGTGCGTCAAGTCCGCGCTGACGCACCGAAACCCGCGCTGCGCCCGAAGCATCGGGCGGCGCGGTGCGTCAGCGCTTCGCTTGACGCACCCTACAAACTGCAAAAGAAAATCGGCGTGACGGCCAAGCCAGGGCCGTCACGCCGAATGTTCAACCAAGCCGATTGATTTCAACTCGTCCCCCCTCTCCCTTTGGGAGAGGGCCGAGGTGAGGGTGTGCTCAAGCGGTCTTCTTCATCCGCCGGCGCAGGCCGACCAGGCCCACCAGCCCGAGGCCGGCGAGCAAGAGCGTTGAAGGCTCCGGCACCACGGCGAACTGGCTATTGTGGTTCACGACCGACCAGACCATATCGACCCCCGGGGTTGACGTGGTATCCACGCCCCAGGCCCCCATCACTCCGTTGAGCTGAGTGGCCGTCACGCTCGCTGGCGTCGTGCCCGCGCCAAATTGGCTGGTCAGGTACGCGTTGAACGACTCATTGACTCCGTAGGATGGGTCATTGAAGCCCACCTTGTTGTTTGTGTTCTCGTCGATCGTGGCCCGGTCCCAAAGTCCAGACGAGTTGAGCGAGACCATGTAAATCAGTTTGTTGGCAATCAGCGTCGAGAGCAGCGTTCCTCCCTTGGGTGTCAAGGCTGGGTTGAATGCCATCTCGAGCACGAAAGGATCCGTCGTGCCGCCGGCCTGCTCAGCCCCAGGAGTGAGCCCCTGGAGATTCACGATGTCGCTCACGAGTCCCGTGGTGGGTTTCGAGAGGCTAGGGGAGTAAACGGTCGGGCCGCCGGTCGCTTCCGCCGCCGTCCGAGTGCGCCAGGCCATGCTGACGGTGGCCGTGCCCGCGCCGTTGGCGAGAGTATTGTTCCCGGCCAGGATCACGGCCAGGTCGGCAGTGCCGGCCGTGTAGGAGGCCGCGGGGAACGCGGGGCTGCCCGCGCCGGCGACGGGCGGCGTGAGGACCTTTGATTCCAAGCCGAGATAGCTGCCGTTGTGAAGCACCGTGCCGGTCAACGCAGTGCCGAACGTGGAGTTGGAGTTCGAATTATCGGCCAAGGCACTACCCACATTCACGGTGAAGGCCGTGATCTTATTGGCGTTTGTGCCTTGCGCGTCGCTCGCGTTGCTCGTGTTGGTGATCGTGTACGTGAAGTTCGCGGGCGTCGCCGACGGAGCCCCGTAGGTGATGGCCACATTGCCGGGCGCTGTCCCGACAGGCGAACCCGTGATGACTGCGCTGGCGCCGGCACTCCCGGCCGACAATGTTCCGGTAAAGGCGCCCGTGGCTGTCGCGGCGTCCGCGGCCGTGTTCGTGACGGTCAGATTCGTTGTCGCGCCCGCCAACGTGTTGCCCGTCACGGTTGCGGGAGTCATGTTCAACACGGAGTCATTTCCGGTGACGACACCGCCGACGACGAAGGTCAGCGGGCTTCCGGAGGTCACAGGAACACTAACTGCCGAGGATCCGTTTGTCGAAATCGTTCCCGCGGTGGACGTTCCAACTGAAACCTGCAGCGGAACGAACAGCGTCGTTGCGCCAGCGGTGGTACTGGCGGTTCCCGTTGTGAATGCAAATTGCGCCACTTCCCACTCCCATCCTCCGCTTGGATTGGCCTGTCCCGTCGCACCGCCGCCAAAGATCAGGCCGCCGTTGTTTGAAAGACTGGTGAACTTTTGCGTGGCCAAATTTCCGCCGAAATCCAGAATCCCGTCGGCGGTGGAACTGGTAATCGATGCGCCGCCGTTCGTAGTGCTGCCAAGATCACTGACTTTGGGCTGAGTAAACCCAGCCGGATTGAACGGGGGCAATTGGCCGAAGCTACCGGCAACCGTCCCGACAGTAGCGCCTGTCGAGAAGGCGCCGCCGCCTACAGTAATGTCAGATGCGCCCCGAACACTGAAACCCTGCAGCCCAAGATTCGTGTTCGCAGTCGCGGCGGCGGGAACAACAGTCGCCCACATATCAATGGTGAATGTTTGCGCAGCGGCACCGGCAGTCAGCGTTTGCGTCGTGGCACCGGCACCCGATTGGCCATCGAAACGGAAATCAACAACAAGTTGCTGGGCCGACGCTGATCGCAGCCCGACGAGGCAGACTGCCGCACTAACTGTCGCGATCAGTAGTGCGCGATTGAGCAAAGTGTTAATTCGCAAGAGAGATTTCATGTGCATTCCTTCAATATCGTTTGGCTTAGTTGAACAGTTGGCTTGGTTTGAATTCATAGCAAGGATGGTTGTGCCCCGGTTGAGATCGCCGTCGTGTGGCATCTGGCCAGCAACGTCGGCCAATGCCGGATCCGTCATAGCGGTGATCTTAAGGATTGCCGTGACTGGCTAATGCGCGGGGCCATGTTTGTGTGGCGATTCAGCACTGGCCGACTTCGCTGGCCAGTGCGGCCCCCAGGGCTCCGCAGCCGCTCGCGGCTGCCAGTGTCGGCCAGAGTCCACAATCATTAGCTCGTCCCTCCAGAATGCATCGAACTTGGCTTAACCACGGATGACTACTCGTCGTCAGTCACTTTTCGGTAGCCCAGGCGTTCACGCCTGGGTTTGCGTCAGCCCGCGCGCCGCGCATCAGCCCCATTCATGGGGCTTGCCGAATCGTCGGGCGTCAGCCCCTGAAGGGGCGAAAACGGATTGTTTGGCGTCGCCGACCCCCGGGCGTAAATGCCTGGGCTACGGAAAAAAGACCGCGAAAACGGCGAGCGTCGTTCGGATCAGAGAGGAGAGAGGGTTTCGAGCAGGAGGAGGGCCTTCCGGCCATCGCTTCGCTATCGTTTCAAACCGCCCGCCCCATATTAGGGCTTCGCAGCACTGGATTTCCCAGAACTGGTTTCCTCAGGGCCGATCCGCGCGCCGCCGAGCTTTCGCTCGAGTCGAGGGCGAATCCATGGTTTGCCGATTAGCGTCTTTCCTTATCGAACCGCATTTATTCTCCCTCGCCCTCGGCGAGAGAGGGCCGGGGTGAGGGGTTTCTGCCCCGCCACCGCCGGACGCCGATGTTTCATCAACTTCGGCTCAGTGTAATCAGACTTTCTGGGCAATGCAAGCAATTTATTCGAAAATCTTTCCCCACCCCACAGACGGGGACAAGAAGACAGGAAGAACCACGGATTTCACGGATGCCACGGATACGAAGGAAGACATCGACAGGACTACAGGATCGTTAAGGATCTTGTTTCTCGAAGGCTCCGCCTTCAATTCACATCCCCATCCGTGTCATCCGTGAAATCCGTGGTTAAAAAAAAGCGTGGCGACCTTTGAGAGGTCGCCACGCCGAGAGTGATCAAATCGTCGAGTTGATGCAGGTCGAGCTATGCGGCCGTCTTCGCTCGGCGGCGGAGGGTGACCAGGCCGAGGAGGCCGAGGCCGGCCAGGAGCAGGGTCGAGGGTTCGGGCACCACGGCGAAGCTGCTGTTGTGATTGAGCACGGCCCACACTTCGTGATTCGCCGTGTCGACACCCCAGGCGCCCATGTAACTCGCCAGAACCGAGCCGTTCGCCGTCTGGAATGCCGCGAAGCTCTCTTGGACGCCGCGTTCGCCCGGCGTGGCATTGTTGGTCCCCGTGATGTTCTCCGACACCGCGTTGTCATAAGAGCCGTTCGGATTCAACGAGGCCAAGAAGATCAACTTGTTGCCCGCCAATCGCTGTTCGATCGCCGACGGAGGAGTAAGCGGGGCACCGCTGTTCTTGGGCAGCAGGTTGTAATTGTAGGTCATGTCGAGCACGTAAGGATCGGTGGCAGTCGCCCCGGCGAGAAGCGCCGGGTTCTCGAGGCCAGTCAGATTGACGACGTTGCTGATGAGCGGGCTGGTCACGCCGGCGGGGAGCGGCGGATGGGTCCCGGCCGCTTCGGCCGGTGTACGGGTGCGCCATTGCTCCGAAACCGTGCCCGATCCGCCCACGTTCGTCCCGGCCAGAATCCTGGCAGTCCCGCCGAAGGAAGGATTGGCCGCATTCCGAGCATCGCTGCCGCCCGTCCCACTAAGGGCTGTAACCATCGAGACCAGATTGGCATAGCTACCGCCGATAGCGACCGACGCCGTCAGCGTGTTCGCTGCGGCAAAGCTGCCAGTACCGCTGTTGTCGGCCGTGGCGTTGCCGACGTTGAGGGTCAACGTGCCAGTCAGATTCGATCCGGTCGGGTTGATGCCAGATCCACCGGCCGTGAACGTGACAGTCTGAGGCCCGATCGGAGACGTCGTTGTGCTGCCGGCACTGAATGTGAACGCTTGCGTATTGCCATTGGGGATCGTCGTGGTGGCGGTGGGAGGCGCCGCCGCTCCGTAGGTCACCTTTGACGCGCCCGCGCTGCCGTCCGCCGCGGTGAACGTATAAGTGCCACCCACAAGAGGAGACGTGCCGGTGTTCTGGATCGAAGCTCCCACTGATGTCGTGCCACCTTGAAGGACGCTTACATTCGGTCCCGGAAGCACGTTCACCGTCGTGCCTGTGGTAACCGCCAGAATGTTGAACGTAAGTGGGCTTCCAGCCGTAACCGGAACGCTCACCGCGCTTGATCCGTTCGTCGAAATGGTTGCCGCCGTCGACGTGCCGACGGAAACTTGCAGCGGATAGAATAGCGTCTGTGCGGATGGGGTAATGCTAGCCTGTCCGGTCGTGAACTGGAATTGCGCCACCTCCCATTCCCAGCCTCCGGTAGGATTGGCCTGCCCAGTTGCGCCGCCGCCAAAGATAAGGCCACCGTTGTTTGAAAGGCTCGTGAACTTTTGTGTGGCCAGATTTCCGCCGAAATCTAGAATCCCGTCGGCGGTGGAACTGGTAATCGACGCGCCGCTGTTGTTCGTGCTGCCCAAGTCACTGACCTTGGGTTGAGTAAATCCGGCCGGATTGAACGGAGCCAATTGGCCGAAGCTACCGAGGACGGTCCCAATACCGGCACCTGTCGAGAACGCGCCGCCACCAGACGTAATGTCAGAAGCGCCGCGAACGGCAAAACCCTGCAGCCCGAGATTCGTGTTCGCAGTCGCGGCCGAAGGAACGACAGTAGCCCACATGTCGATCGTGAATGTCTGGCCCGCAGTCCCAGGTAAGAGAGTAGCTGTGTTCGTACCGGTTGAGTCGAAACGGAAATCGACAACCAGTTGTTGGGCGCTCGCATTGCGTTGAGAACAGAGAGCGGCAATGGCCGCGAAAGCGCTTGCGATCAACCGAAAGTTGATCAAAGAATTCGTTCGGGCTGAGGAGCTCATGAGCATTCCCTTAAGCTATTGAAAGACAGCGAAGTGGATCAAAAGAACGTTGCTGACAAATTGAGTGCGCCACCGTGGGGCGGCAGCCATTAGGCTGTGGCCCGATTGCCTCGACGCTGTTTGCGGAACCCAAATAACAATACCGCGATGACTCCCATCACGACCAATACCAACGACGTAGGCTCCGGGACGGAAAGGCTACTAGCCGAAACCCCAGCACCGCCGTACGGATACCCCGTGTGCTGGAGGCTCAAGTTGGTAAACGCTTGGCTATAATCCGATTGGTTGATCGGGGCGGCCCCAGTCGAGACTTGGTAATAGAAGTCGCCCGCTTGAAAGAGGGTCGTGGAGGGCGAGTTATTTGGAAATTGAACCAGCGTTTTTCCAAGGTTGGAGAAAATCGGAGCCACGAGATTCTGGCTCACCTGTCCCTCGAGATCCGTATCCCCGATGAAAGTGTATTTAATGATCGTGTCGAATTGCGAAAGGTTGGAATACCCGTCGAACGGACCGTTGTCGCTCACGTTTGCACCGCTAGTGGCACCCCAAACCGGGCTGCCCGAGCCGCCCAAGAATGTATCATCGTTATACATGATGCCGAGCGCCAACGCACCTTTTACGCCCGCGTCCGTGGCGACCGTCGAGCTTGAGACGCCTGTACCGTCATACGCGCCCTGATCCGCTCCACTGCGAATCATGTCATAGGCGGCCTGATAAGCGGCGAGACCATGCGCGGAGTCTTGAATCGTCGGAACAATAATGATGTCGTTATTCGTTAGATTGAGAGTTCCGCTGAAGACATTTTTCGGTGACTGCGCCGCTACATCACTAGTGTAGGTGGCATCCGTACTCGCATCGTACGCAGTTGGTCCCGAGACATTGACGCCCAAGAAATTCACTACACTCAATGAGGCAGGATGTGAAGTGAAGGAATTGAATGGCGCCGGAACCGCCCAGGAGACCGCAGGCAAAATAATCAGGCCGAGCGCGAGAGCCATCAGAAGCTGCCGGCCAAAGTGACGGAGAAACATTAGTCCACTCCTTAGTCGTTGCAGGGGTTCAATCGGTTGCCTGGGCTGCTTCGCTTCCGCGTCGCGTTGTCCCCGGTCATCTTTCCGACGGATGGTTTCAGGTCGATCACAAGGTCGCGAATCTGGGTCCGTCGGTCGGCCTGTCGCGAGCCGAACGAACCGGTGGTAGTTTTACTGCTGGTCGAGAGTCTACACAGTTTTGTTAGGCGGTTACGTGCGACAGACGAGTTTTTGATTTATTGCTAGCGGGCAGCGGCAAACGATCGAGGAGACACTGACCACGCCCGTATTTCCAGCAAGATGAGCCTAGTTTAACTATGAGCTACAACCTTTGCAAGCAAATTGTTGAGAACTTTTTTCTAACCGGATGGAGCGGAGAATAATTACCTCGGAAGAGCGGTACGATGGCCTGAAATCCTCGGGAATTCCGCAGAAATGATCTCGGACGGGCAAATCCGGTCGGTGACGGAGTGCAGCGCATTAACATATTTTTCGTGCGGAATTTCGTTGGGGTGAAGCAGAGCACCACAGAGAGAACCCCGGATTCCACGGATCACACCGATACGAATGGTCATGAAACGGATTCGGCCGCGTGCAGAAAACCCGTGAAATCCGTGGAATCCGTGGTTCTCATGCCTCCGCGAAGGCGAAGCCTTCGACGATCCATCCTGAAGAATCCTGTAATCCTGTCTATGATTTTTTGGACAGGATCACAAGATTGTGCAGGATTGCTGTTCAACAGTTCGCCACCTGCCACAACATAACTGCGGTTCGCAAGCAAACCGGCTAACGAGAGTCCTCCGGCTGCTGCCGTCGCTTGCCGAGAATCCGGTGGCTGACGCCAGCCGGCTCGCCGGCGATCGCTAACTGCTTTCTCTGGCTTGCCACTTGTCACTTGCAACTTGCCACTAACTGTCGGCCGCTTTAGAATCGCTGGCTCGCGAAACTGCCGAGCAAGTTGAATGGCTAAGAACCCCTCACAAAACCGCCTGGGAGAAGGGGACAGTCCCCAGTTTTGCTCCGCCGACCATCGCGACGATGGTGCCCGCGCAAAATGGGGACAGTCCCCGGGCGGTTTTGTGAGGGGTTCTAAAGCGACTTACAAAGAGGCGGGCGTCGACCTGGAGGTCTATCGCCAGGCCATGGCCCGGCTGCCGCGGCTGTTGCACCGCACCTATTCTCCGCGCGTGCTACCGCTCGACGGCGGTTTCGCGGGCCTATTTCAGCTCGATTTCACGAGCCCGCTCTTTTCCCGCCGCTATCAAGATCCCGTGCTCGTCTCTTGCACCGACGGCGTGGGGACCAAGCTCAAGGTGGCGATCGAGGCTGGCAATCACAGCACGGTGGGGATCGATCTGGTGGCGATGAGCGTCAACGATGCGATCTGCTGCGGGGCCGAGCCGCTGTTCTTCCTCGATTATGTCGCCCTGTCGCACGACGATCCCGAGCGGCTCGAACAGATCGTATCGGGCGTGGTGGCGGGCTGCCTGGAAAGCGATTGCGCTCTGTTGGGAGGCGAGACGGCGATTCTGCCCGATCTTTATCGCCCCGGCGATTACGATCTGGCCGGATTCTGCGTGGGGGTCGTCGAGCGGCGGCGCGTAATCGACGGCCGCGCGATCGCGCCGGGCGATTTGATCGTCGGCGTGGCCTCGAGCGGGCTGCATTCCAATGGCTACAGCCTGGTGCGGAAGATCGTGTTCGAGATGGCGGGCCTGAAGATCGGCGATTTCGTCGAGCCGCTCGGGCGCACGGTGGGCGAGGCGCTGCTCGAGCCGACCCGGATTTACGTGCGCGCGGTGCGGCGCGTGCTCAAGCATTATGCGGTGAAGAGCGTCGTTCACGGCATCGCGCATATCACCGGCGGCGGGCTGCTGGAAAACATCGAGCGGATTCTGCCCGCGGCCACGCGCGGCGTGATCCAGCGCGATAGTTGGCCCGTGCCGGCGCTGTTCCGCTGGCTAAAGCAGCTTGGCGACGTCGATCAGGCCGAGATGGACCAGGTGTTCAACATGGGAATCGGCCTGGCGCTGGTGGTCAGCCCGTTTTATGCCGAAAGCATCCGCGGCCAATTGACCGACCTGGGGCTGGAGAACTGGCAAATCGGCCGGATCGAGGAGGGAGAACGAAGGATGAAGTATGAAGGATGAACTGGCCTGTTTTCGCTTGCGGTTTAGCCGCCACGCGACGATTTTGGATTTTGGATTGCATCGCGAATCGAATCCAAAATCGAAAACCTAAAATCGCGTGATTCGCCGCGGCTTGTGAAACGTCCGCACGTCGATCCATTCCATGTTCGCGAGCTTGGCGGCTTCGATGCCGGGGTCGGTGTCTTCGTACACTCGGCATTGCTCGGGAGGCACGCCGAGCCGCCGGGCCGCTTCCAAGAAAATGTCCGGCGCCGGCTTGTGACGCGGCACGTCCTCGGCGCAGACCATCGCGTCGAACCAGCCAGTCAGGCCGATATGCTCGAGGATCGTCGCGCAGATGCGACGAATCCCGCCGGTGGCCACCGCGATCGGCATCGTCCCGCGGCACTCGCGCACGATCGCCAGCACGGGCTCGATCGGCAGCACGAGGTCCAGCCGCCGCTCGAATTCCAGTTCTTTCTCGCGCGATACTGCGGCCGGGTCGAACTCAAGCCCGGTTTCCTTCTTCAGCAACTCGGCGATGTTCAGCGTTGGCCAGCCGCCGAGCACGTAAAAACGGTCTTCGCTCAGCTCGAGCCCCGGATAGCGCGCAAGCGTCGCCGACCAGGCCTCATAATGCACCGGCATCGTGTCGGCCAGCGTTCCGTCGCAATCGAAGATGGTGGCCAGGGGCACGGGAAGCGGGGGTCGGGATTCGGAAGTCGGGATTCGGGGAAGTAAGGTTGCAAGCTGTTGCATGGATTCGTTGCCGCGTGCCAACGTACCATAGTGGCCGTTGGCCGAGCCGGCAAGGGCCGACGTTGCTCAACTTGGGTGGCACTGGCCAGCGAAGTCGGCCAGTGCTCGTGGAGGTTGACAGCGAAAGGAACTCCGATGGGAAGGTTGCAAGCCGGCCAGCGATTCGTCAGACTTGGAAACTTGTTGGTTGATGCGAATCGCTACCATCGTGCGGCGCCAGCAACTCATCGGTGGGCGCTGGTGCGGCGCGCCGGCACTGGCCGACTGCGCTGGCCAGTGCCACTCCCGACAAACTCCCGAACCCCGACTGCCCATGACCGCAGCTCTCGCTGAGTTTCCCGTCGTCATCAGCTTGCCGGTGCAGTGGGGCGATCAGGACATGTTCGGCCACGTGAACAACGTGGTTTTTTTCCGCTGGTATGAATCGGCGCGGATCGCCTATCTCGATCGGATCGGGCTGTCGGCAATGATGGAGCGCGAGCGGCTCGGGCCGATCCTGGCTGCGATCGGCTGCAATTATCGCCGCCAGCTCAAGTTTCCCGACACGGTGGAGATCGGCTCACGGATCACGCAAATCGGCCGCACCAGCCTCACGATGACCCATGCCATGTGGAGCCAAGGGCAGCAGGCGCTGGTGGCCGACGGCGAATCGGCGATCGTGATGTTCGACTACCAGACGCAGCGCCCCGTGCCCGTGCCCACCGCGATTCGCGAAGCGATCGAGAAACTGGAACGAAAGAAGTTGGGGTGACGGCGGGAGCAGTATTCTCCCTCTCCCTCTGGGAGAGGGCCGGGGTGAGGGGCGCAACCTTTTTCGCTCCAACACCCTCACCCAGCCTCTCCCAGAGGGAGAGGAGTTTTTGATTTCCTGTTCCGCCTCGTCGCTGCCGGACACGACGTTTTGTGTCCCAGAGGGAGAGGAGTTTTTGATTCCCTATTCCGCAGGCCGGGTTTCGCCGTTGCCGTCGTCGAGATAGACGTGGCGGCCGAGTCGAGTGACGTGCAGGTATTGGCGCCAATTGAGCTTTTCGCCGCGGTGGGTGGCCTCGAGCGTCTCGGCGGCCAATTCACAGGTGTAGCGATCGTGCCCGGCGAGGGCCTCTTCGAGCACGCGGCCGTCCATTTCGGCAGGGGGCTGCACGCCCAAGACCGCGAGCACGGTCGGCGCGACGTCGGCATTCCCGCTCGGCAGCGTGTCGAGAAAGCCGCGTCGGATGCTCGGCCCGGCAGCGATCAGCGTGTTGTGCATGTCGAATCGGCTCAGGCTGGCGTGGATTCCCTGGCCGGGATTCCGCTTCTTGGCGTCGGAGGCGACCATGCCCGGCATCCCCGCGCGGCTGCGGTCGGCCGACCAGCGGAGCGAGACCATGATGTCGGGAGCCGTGGGAGCGTCGACATTCGCGGCCGATAACGGAAACGTCCCTTCAATCTCGAACCGACTGAAGATCACGCCCGCGAAATCGCTCTGTTGCAGAAACTCGACGATCCGCTGGATGGTCCGCTTGTCGTGCCCTTCGACATACAGGCAGACGCTCCCGCCGAGGCCGATCACCATCACGTCGCCGATCGCGGGCGACGACGGGAACTGTCGGAAGGCATGAAAGCCGGCGTCGTTCAATATCGCCGCCGCGTCGATCGCTCGGCTGATCGTGGAAAAGCCGTGGTCCGAGACGACGAACACATTTGTCTTGTCGCGCGCTCTCCGCTCGTCGAGCGATTTAAGGATGCGGTCGAGATTATCATCGCAACTCCGCAGCGCCGAGCGCGCGACGCTCGAGTTCGGTCCGGAGCCGTGCTGGGCATAGTCCGGCTCGCTGAGCCAAACCATAGTGAGGGCCGGCACGCCGTTGGCCCAAAGTTGCTCGGTGAGGGCCTTGGTGGTCCAGGCGTCTTGATCGACGTTCGCGGCCGCCGTCGGATCGGCCGCCTTGGGGAATTCTCCGCGCGAGCTGATCAGGAGCGAGTCGAGGTTCTCCGGCAGCGTCTTGCCTCGAAACAGAACCCCGGAGATGCCGACGCCCTCGCTCCGCGTGTGGCGGTCCAAAAGCAGCGCCACCGGCTTCGATCCCGCGACCACGGTCCAGCGTCCGCTGCGCTGCAAGATCTCGGCCATCGTCGGTAGGCGGATGTAGCGGCCGCCGGTCAGATCGTCTCCTTTTCGAACTGCTGCTTCCGACTCAGTTCCGAACGGTTTGAGGGGATCGATGTCGGCCCGGTATTCGGTATTGGCGACGATCCCCGAATTCCGTGGATAGCCGCCGGTGGCCAGGGCAGTGCCGTTGACTTCGGTCGAAGAGACATACACGCAGTGATTGTTGGCGAAGGTCGTTCCTTCCACGGCGAGATGGAACAGCGTGGGCGTGTCTTGCTCGGTGACCGAATCGGGGCGCAGGCCGTCCCAAACGACGACGACCGCGTGCTCCGCCCGACTGCCGGAATCTGCACGCGCGGTTCGCGGGGCGATGCCGATCAATAGTCCGCCGACCACCACGGCAGGAATGATCAATTGCCCGACTGAATATCTGCTCGGAAACTGTCGACGCATCACGGGATCACTTCCTGATCGAATGTAGAGAGCCTGTTTTGAATAGCCGGCATTATGAACCATACCTTGCCGGACGAAATGGGTGCCGGCGGCATTTCATCGGATTCTAACAATCCGAATGATGGGGAGTGGAAGAGAGGGCATGTCAACTCGTGCGCCGGCACTGCCCGGGCCCAGAGGGCGCCCCGCTGGCCAGTGCCACACGCTCGCTAATGCCACGTGCTCGCCAGTGCCACACTGCGGCCAGCACGACAGAACGGGTCGTGTGGCACTGGCCAGCAACGTCGGCCAGTGCGGCGCAACGCAAGCGCTACGGAGGACTCACCGACGTCCCCGCGCCCGATCGCATGGCGATGGTTTGCCAGACCGATAGATCGATCGCATCGTCGCTGAATCGCACGGAACCGTCGGCAAACAGCACGTTCACGCCGCCCGGATGCCGGCTCCGCGCCGCGCGCCAGCCGAACGGCGTGTATTCGAATTGAGGTCCGCCGGCCAAAACGACGCCCATGCAGTCCGCTTGAACGTGGTTGGGCGGATAAACGTGATTGTAAAGTCCGCAGCGAAACTCACCATCGGCCCAGGAAAAGCCGCGTGGATCGCTGACGTTCCAGATGCGCGGGTTTCCGCAGACGCCGCTCGTCAAGGGCGCGGTCAATGTGAAGCTGTAATCCTGACGCGGATCGGGCGTCGTGGCGCTCGTCGCATCCCGCCCCAAGATGCTTTCCGACATCAGGGCCGTCTTGCTCGTGCCAGCGGCGATATCCGAGATTCGCGTTTTCGAATTGACGTAGAAAATCCCGTCGGTCCGCATGGGCGAGCCGCCGTTGACTCCCGAGCCGGCGCAAGCAGCGTAGTTCGTCGGGCCGAAGGTCGCCTCTGGGGCCGGCTGCGGATCGCTCGGACAGAGAAAGAGTGGGATCACCATCGCGACCCCGGCCGCGTTTTGCGGAGTCACGGCGAAGTTCGTGCCATACAGGGGCACGGTCAGGTCGAGCGATTTGTAGACCGTCGATTGCTCGACGAACGGCGTCAGATGGGCGAGCGTCGACCAGCGATAAAAAGTCCAGGCATTGGTCGGGGCCGCGGGGTAGGCCTTCGAATCCGATCCCGTCGGAAAACTTTGGCGAGCGCTATAGAAATTCTGCGTCGCCACGCCGAGCTGCTTGAGGTTGTTGATGCAGCTCGTTCGGCGGGCGCTCTCCCGCGCCGCTTGGATCGCCGGCAGCAAGAGCGCGATCAAGATCGCGATCACCGCGATGACGACGAGCAATTCGACAAGCGTGAAAGCGCCCCGCTTGGGGTCGCCGCGTTGCGATCGCCGGTACATGTCTCACCCCTCTGCTCAGAGCCGAGATTCAAAAAGGGGAGCCGGATCGCGGCACGGATCAGGCGGTACGACGCCGGCACAACGCTCCGCAGCCGAGTAGACCGCAGACGGCCGAGAGCGTCAAGAAGATCGCCGATGGTTCGGGCACGGCGGACAACCCACTCCCGACGTTCGACGCGCCACCCGACAAACCCGGCGAAGCTGAGAACGACGACGAGCCGGTGGCCGTAAGGCCCCGGACGGCAACGTCGCCCGCGGCGAACGGCCCGCTCGGTTCGAGCGACGAAGCCAGAGCGAGAGCGCCGCTCCCTCCCGCTGAATCGGCCGGCGGGGCGTCGGCAAGGAGGACTGGCGGCGGGCTGTAGGGCGCGATGGTCACCGTGGCCGAGCTGGTCGCGGTGCCGCCGATCAACAGCGCCCCTTGAACGATGTGGCCGACCGTCAGATCGCTGCCGGCCTCGACCATCGTCGTTCCCGCGCCGTCAATGCCGCCGGCTTGCTGATTGGTTCCCGAGACGAGCACGCCGCTGTCGGCGGCGCTGTTGTTGACGATGCTGATCGGATTCGAGGTGGCCGATCCCAACGCCGAAACGGAACCGGCGAGTTCGAGAGTTGCCGTATTCCAGACCTTGACGGTCGTATTCGGCGCGAGAACGGCGCTCGCTCCCGAAGGGCGCAAGACGAGCGAGCCATTGCTGACGGTCGTGCCCCCGGTGAAGCTGCTCGAGCCGGTGAGAACCAGTGCCCCTTCACCCGATTTGTTGAGAGATTGACTTCCTCCAGATTCGGCGATGCCGCTCGAAACCGACAGCGCGCTGCCGGGGGCGACGTAAAACGTGGTGCCCCCCGAGTCGGCGAGCGTCAGCGGCGCAGAGATCGAGTGGTTGCCGGACGTCACGTTCACGGCCGCCCCGATGCCGCCGTTGTTGAGTGTGAAGCCGTGGCCGGCGACGCCGTCCGCGACGAGCGTGAATTGGGTCGGGACGGGGAGTGCGGTATTTGTGAAGAGCAGCGAACCGACCGTATAGGCGCCGTCGATCGTCACGGTGGCCGTGGGGGCGACGATGGTGGCCGTCGTGCCGTCGCCGAACACGGCGCTGACGCCGACGCCGCTGGGAGCCGTCTGCGGATCCCACTTGGTCATATCGCTGTAGTTGCCGCCGCCGTTGAAATTCCAATTGGTCTGCGCCGACACCAGGATCAAATCGGATGCGCCGGGAATGCCGGAAATGAAGGGATCCGTGCCAATCTGATTACCGTTGGTGTCGTAACGCAACAGCGTTCCGTGATTGTGATGATCGATCCCGAGAACGGCCAACAGCACGTTGCCGCTGCGATCGAGAATCATGCCAGCAGGGAAATTGCTGGGGTATGTCGCGCCCGGAGGAAGCGGATTTGGGATTGGGGGCGGCACGGTCGATTGGTTCAACAAGTTGCCGTGCGAGTCGTACGTGAGCACCTGATTGCCGAACAGATCGGAAACGAGCACTTTGCCGTTGGGCGCGATCAAGATTCCATCAGGGGTCGCAAGATTGGCGCTTGGCGAGATGAAGTTGTACGGCGATTGCCCATGGGAATCCGCGGTGACGTCGGTCGTGGTTTGCAGATTCGCGCTAACTTTCACGACTCGACCCGCTCCGAAATCGCTCGCGTACAGGTCGCCATTGGAAGCAAACGTGAATCCACCGGGATGGCTCAGCACTCCGGTCACCACGTTGTTCATCAGCTCCCCCGTGACCGTGTTGTAGCGCTGGATTGTCGAACCGCCGTTGTCGCTGACAAACAGGTTCCCGTCGGGGCCGAAATGGAGGGCAGCCGGACCGGCGGGTTGCGTGCCGGGCTGATTCGGATTGGGATCGGGCGGAAGCGTGGCAAATGTCCCGAGCGGCGTGCCGTCGATCGCATAATGATCGATCCGTCCGGAGGGTTGGTTGCTCACATAAATGCTGCCATCCGGCCCTTGAGCGATTCCGGTCGCGATGAGTGAAGGATCGTAGATTTGACCGAAAGCGGTCAATTGGCCGGACGTTTCATCATACCGCTGCACGCTGGCCACGCCGAAGGAGTTTTCACCGTAGCCATCAATCGTGGAGACCAGCACATCAGCGCCCGCCCGGACGATCAGCAGAGTTCCGAGGACGGTCGTAATCGCCAGGATGCGAAATAAGGCGGCAAAAGAATCAGAGCCTATCCGAAAACCGCCGGGGAATGTCCCCTTTTGTCGAGCGGGCACCATCGTGCGATGGTCGGGAACAAAAGGGGACTGTCCCCCTCTCCGCGTGTGGTTCTCGGATAGGCACTTCAGCATGGTGTCTCTCAGTGGTTCATCTCGAAGATTCGCGGCCGGAGATTGGACACGGCGGCGCACGGGGTCGCCGCGGGGTCTACTAATGGCCTGGCTGGCCGCGACATGTTCCGTGGCAACACTCGGCGAGCGGCGATCCTTGCGAAGGCTCGTCGATGCGGTCGAACACTTAAAGCCTATCCAAGAACCGCCGGGGACTGTCCCCTTTTGTGGAGCGGGCACCATCGCCAGATGGTCGGGAACAAAAGGGGACTGTCCCCCTCTCCGCAGGCGGTTCTTGGATAGGCTCTTAACGGGGCTCGGCAATCTAGCCGAGCCGGATCGCTCGATTCTCAAGGTGGGATGACGGCCGAATAGATTTGCCCCGGTAAGAGCGCCTAACGAATCCGGCGGGGCCCTTCGCCGAGCCGGATTCGTTAGGCGCTCTTAGCACACGATTCTAGTTGCGGGCAATCGAGGTGTCAATCAAACTGTGCCAGTACGAAATCGGCCGGGGACTTTCCCTTCCGCTCTCTCCCTCGCCCTCTGGGAGAGGGCCGGGGTGAGGGTGCGAGTACCATCGCCGAGATGGCCGCGGAACAGAGGGGAACGATCCATCTCTCCGCAGGCCGTTTTCGCAAAGGATCTAAAACACTGCTCTTCCATTGAGGGTTTCGATGCGAACACGCTTCTCTCTGCTCCTGGCCATCGCCGCCATTTCATGCATGCCGCTCCGCGCCGCGCGGGCTGGCGACGATTGGGTTCAATTCCGCGGGCAAGGCGGGCAGGGGGTCTCCGATTCGACCGGCTTACCGCTCACTTGGAGCGAGTCGGAAAACATCGCCTGGAAAACTCCGATCCCCGGCAAAGGTTGGTCCTCCCCGGTCGTCCTCGGCAATCAGATTTGGCTGACCACCGCGCTCGACGACGGACATTCGCTGCGTGCCGTCTGCGTCGATCGGCAATCCGGGCGGATCGTGTACGACACGGAAGTCTTTCAGATCGAGGAACCGGTTCACGTCAACGCCAAGAACAGCCATGCCTCGCCGACCTCCGCGATCGAGCCGGGGCGGCTGTACGTCCATTTCGGCACAATGGGGACCGCCTGCCTCTCGACCGAAACCGGCAAAACGCTGTGGACCAATCAGGAGTTGAAGCTCGACCATGCGCAAGGTCCCGGCAGCTCGCTCATCCTCTACGGCGACCTGTTGATAGTCACCTGCGACGGAATGGACGTGCAATACGTAATCGCGCTCGATAAGCACACCGGCCTGCCCGTCTGGAAAACCAATCGCTCCGGCAAGCCTCACGACAGCGTGGATCGCCGCAAGGCCTTCGCCACTCCGGCGATCTTGCCGATTAAGAGCCAATCCGAGAACCGCCGGGTGGAACATCCGCCGCGGCAGGGACTGTCCCCTTTTGTGGAGCGGGCACCATCGTCCGATGGTCGGGAACAAAGGGGGCCTGTCCCCCTCGCCTCAGGCGGTTCTCGGATAGGCTCTAACGACCGGGATGAGTTGATCAGCCCCGCCGCGAATCAGGTGATCGCTTACAATCCGGCAACGGGGGATGAACTATGGAAGGTCCGCTACGACGGCTATTCGAATGTGCCGGTCCCCGTCTACGGCGACGGGCTGCTCTTCATCGGCACGGGCTTCGACAAGGCCCAGCTCTGGGCGATACGGCCGGGCGAGCACGGCGACGCGACCGGCACGAACGTCGCTTGGAAGTTCACGAAGGAAGCCCCGCTCGATCCAACCCCGGTGTTCGTCGGGCATGAGTTGTATGTGGTGAGCGATTCGGGCGTCGCCACCTGTCTCGAGTCCAAAACGGGCGCCGCGCTTTGGCGGCACCGCCTCGGCGGCAGCTTCTCCGCCTCGCCCCTTTCCGCCGACGGGCGCATCTACTTCTTCGCCGAATCGGGCGACACAACCGTCATCGAGCCGGGCCGCAAATACAAAGAACTCGCCGCCCACCACCTCGACGGCCGCATCATGGCCACCCCCGCCATCGCCGGCCGTGCAATCATCCTCCGCACTGATACGCATTTGTATCGGATTGAAGGGAAGTGATTGCCGTGAAAAGTTTCCAGCGCACGCTCGGGCGCAAAACTGCGATAATGTTTTTACCACACTTCATCGGTCGAGTTCTTCTTAGGTGATTTGTAAGGGGCGTCGTCATGCCGATCATGTTCAACACCATCCTGCGTGAAGTCGGCCTGCCACTTCCCGATGTTCGGCTTCTCCGCCACAAGGACAAACGCGCTACCAAGGGCCGCAGCCCGTACGATCTTTGGCGCGACAATCGACCTCAGTTCGAGATGTATCAGTCGAGCCAGAGCATCGATAATCGAAAGAAGCTCACCGCACCATACTGGGCAGTATTCATTGTCAACCTAAACGACGAAACAATGTTTGGCGGAATCTACCGGGTGAAATATCGCGGCCTTTGGGAGCACGACACGCCTATGCCGCACA
>DASZFO010000249.1 GCA_035939775.1 Pirellulales bacterium
TCTCGCCTGTTTCGGCCCAGCCCCAGATCGGCAAATTCGCCCCTTCCTGCAAAACCATGTTGCTCCCGATCACTGACGGCAGTCTAACCTCGGCCGATGCGACGGCGGACCAGAGACAAATTGCCACCGATAGTGCGAGAAGGGGCAAACGGTAACGTCGAAGCATCTGACGATCCTTGAGAGACAGCGGAAGAGCCGGTGAGAAGGAGGTTTGGGGCGGTTAACGAGCGAAG
The DNA here is from genome assembly GCA_035939775.1 of Pirellulales bacterium. Taxonomy (NCBI): domain Bacteria; kingdom Pseudomonadati; phylum Planctomycetota; class Planctomycetia; order Pirellulales; species Pirellulales bacterium. The sequence continues at coordinate 234 of DASZFO010000249.1, forward strand.
GATACCGCCGCGGGTAGACTACTATAATATATCTTCCAATGACCGGCGCGCAATTGCAAGAGAATGGAGTAGGTGGTGCAATCGACGAAGCGATCCACCGGTAACGGCGGCGCGCCGGTCCCGATCGACCGAGGCAGTCAGCATTACGCGGGGCCGGAAGTGTCGTAGGATTCTGTTGCTGGGTCATCGGATTGAAGAACCGGCCGGCGTCCAGACTTCGACCTTCGCCTCTGGAAAGAGAACCCTGAGGCGGTCAAGTTCGGCCGCGTCCGTTCCGACCAGCATCTTGATCGACCAAACTCGTTCATCTCCGAGAACGCGACGAATCCACGGGATGATGCCCTCTTCATCGGTGTCGTCGATTCCGACCAGCCGCGTATCGACCACGCGACTCAATTCGGCGCGCCTCTTCCGCACGATCTTTGCCTGCCAGCCTACATAGGCGCAGAGCAGGGACAGAAACACGACTCCAACCAGCAGCGCCTGCAGGCCGAATTGAGACCGGCGGCGCTTCGGTGGCTCAGCTTTGGGCAGCTCGTTTTGCATGGCCGAATTATCTGTCGCCGCGGGCAGCCGGAGCAAGGGATACGCGGGGCCAAGCGATCCTGGCCTCCCTCTGGCACTCGGCCAACGCGTCGGCGGGCGGGATTCTCAAGTCCCACGGTTGCCGCAAGCTCTTGCACTGCTGATCGACATGGACTTCATGAGGCAGAAACCCGCACGCCACTGTTTCCGACGCCCTCCTGCGAGAAACCAGCACCAGAAGTTTCTCGCCGCAGGCCGCTGAACTGTGCATGAGATTTGCAGCCGATGCCAAAGAATAGAGCGGAGGCCGCTTGGCTGGCCTTCAGTCGGCCAAAGTCTCGACGCTGTTTGGCCCGAATTATCGGCCGTTATCCGGTCGTTGGCTGATCACCACGAAAAATCCGCGGGAAAGGGCGTATGCTTTGCTATGTTTGACGGTTTCTGGCGTTTGTTCGCCGAACCAGACGGCGGAGCACCGGCTTGGTCAGCAAGATTGCAAAGACGACTAGGACATGAAAACCAAAAAACACAAAAGAAAACACAAGCACCGCGAACAGGCCGGGGATTCACTCAACGGCGCAGCCAATTGCGGCTCGAACGACATTCAAAATCACGGCGATGTGAAAGCTAAGCGGCACAAGATCGACGATGCGGTCTTCGTTGAAGAATTGGCCCGCTTGCAGATCGAGCTGGTCAAGCTACAGGAGTGGATTAAGCATGAAGGCCTGAAAGTCGTGGTCATCTTTGAGGGAAGGGATGCAGCCGGTAAGGGAGGAGTGATCAAGCGGATCACCGAGAGCCTGAATCCGCGCATCTGTCGCGTGGTTGCACTGGGCACGCCCACGGAGCGCGAAAAGAAGAGTTGGTATTTTCAGCGCTACGTGGCTCACTTGCCGACGGCCGGCGAGATCGTGCTGTTCGATCGCAGTTGGTACAACCGTGCCGGCGTGGAGCGTGTCATGGGCTTTTGCAGCGACGCTGAATATCACGAGTTCTTACGGAGCTGTCCCGAGTTTGAGGAGATGCTGATCCGCGCCGGAATCATTTTGATCAAGTATTGGTTCTCCGTGAGCGACGAGGAGCAGGAACGCCGCTTCCAGAAACGTATGGATGACCCGACGCGCAGCTGGAAGCTCAGCCCCATGGACGTCGAATCTCGTTCTAGGTGGGTCGACTATTCACGCGCCAAAGACACGATGTTCACTCACTGCGACACGAAGCAAGCCCCGTGGCGTGTAGTCAAGGCCGACAGCAAGAAGTGCGCGCGATTGAACTGTATCTCGCACTTGCTGAGCGTGATTCCCTATCAAGACCTGACGCCGACCCCGGCTGAACTGCCGCCACGTCCGGCAATGCCCGAAGACTATGTGCGCCCTCCGATCGAGGACCAGTCCTTCGTTCCCGAGATTTGGTAACGTCATTCGGAGGGCGAAAAGACAACCTGCGGCTTTGGCCCCGGCCGACCGGTGGTCCGGTCGTGCAGAAACGGTCGATTGTGCGACCTGAATCTTTTAACTTCGAGCGGGGCAGAGTGGAAATCCGATATCGAGAGTGAGATGGTGGTCGCCAGGGACGGCATTTGAATTATTCGCGGCTCGGCTTAACCGCCGGGCCGTTTTCTTTTGCGCTCACTGCGGCCAGACGTGAGAGGCACGATCCTGGCCGCTCGGGCACGGCGACATTCTTGACGGAGCCAACTTGACCGTGGCGGGGCTTTTTTCATGCGCCCAGTGAGCCGAACGGAAGGAGCAGCCGCGATCCCGGTCGCCCTTTGGCCAACGCATCGTCGGGCGGGATTCTCAGACCCACGGTTGACGCGGCCGGACGCGGGCGGCTCGATAGGACCGCCGGCAGCCGGAGCAAGGGATTCTGACGGGGCCGCAGCATCGCCGGCCGCGGGGAAGGCAGAATGCTTACACGGGCCGAGGCTCACAAACGGAATCACCGCCAGTCCAGTCACCGGTGAAGCGATCTGTTACCGGGCGGGTTCCTTTGTCCGATGGTCGGTCCCTTGCGGTGGCGCATTGCCTCCTCGTTCAGCGCGCAGTGCGCGGACTTCCTCGGATAGTTCTTCAATGGCTTTACGGAGCGCGGCCAAATCCTGGGACGGTTCCGTCTCGGCGCCCGTTACCGAGTGCCCCTGCACCGGCCGCGGCGCGAAAGCGGCTTCAGTCTTTACAGGGATGCTTGGGATCGGGATTCCTCCCCGGTTAAGTCTCGTCATCGGGACCAAAGCGATGCGATTGATCGGGATGGCTGCGATGCCGACAGCCGCGCGTGGCGCCGGACTGCCGGCTGCAGCGAGACCGTTTGAACTCCCGTTTACCAGGGCCGTTGGTGGAATTGCCGTGCGCTGACCCAGCACCGTGAGGATGCTCGCGTAATTCCATGTAAGGTCTCTAGCGCTTTGCATAAACCCGGTTTGTCGATTCATCTGCTCGGAGAGCGACCCGTCCAGGAAAGCGTGGTATTTGACCCGCCGCAGTTGCCGGTCGCCAGCGGAGCGCAGCGCGGCGATCACATCTTGGAATGCCGGGTCGTTGTTGATCAGGAATTGGCCCGGCTGCAGGCTCTGAAATCGGCTTGGATCCAGTGACAAGAAGAAGCCCTTATTCCGGTCCGTAACGGCGATCTGGCCCTTGACCGTCCATTCGCTGGCGGCCCGATAGTACAATTCCGCCATGCCCGCCGTGCACAACACCCAGGCGTTGCCGACGTTGGTGCCGGCTTGCCCGCTGTAGCAGTCTTCCGGATACCGGCCGATTGCGGTCCCGAGCGGAGCGCCGTCGAAATCTTGTTTCGCCTGGTTGATCGGAAACAAATTGTCAAATGTCGAGGACAGGCTTGCGGCCGTTGCAGAAACCATGTCGTCAGTCGGCGAGAAGAAGTCGTCCCCTTGGCGATTAGCGTGGAGGACCGCCAGGACGACGGCCGCGTCGAGGTTGCTGGCCTTGTAGCTCAAACCGCCGTCGCGATCCAGCGTGACGCGGATGATCCCGTTTACCTGGTCCCAGTGCCCGCGCAAGGCCGGTTCCAAGGCGCTGGCCTGGGCGCTGTACCAATCGGCAGCCCCTCCATCGTTCAGCCGCCGGGCCAGCGCCGCACCCTCGATCAGCGCGCGGCGCTCGACCATTCTCGTGTAGAAATGGTGGCCCCTGACTTCTTCCCACGGGTCGAAGCAGGTGTTGGGCCAATTGTGAGACACGTATTCCAGGTCTCGTTTGATAACCGAATTGGTCGGCAGAGTCGAATCATAGAGCTTCGTCTTGACCAGACCCAATTGAGCCGTGTCTCCGTTGTCCAGCAGATAGTTGGCCAATCGGGTGAAGGCCATGGCCCGCAGCGCCGGACCATCGTCTTGAGGCCGACCCCAATCGTCGGTGAACGCGGAACCGTCCGTGTTGAATTTCGGCTCGCCCAGCCCCCGACCAGGTTCCGACCGCGGATTGTTCGTGACCTGATTCTGGAGCGAGAAATCGAGATAGGCCGTCAGCAGCGCCCAGTAACGCTGGCGCTCCGCGGCGTCGGAACTCTGGGTGTAAAGGGAGATGACCGTGTCCATCGCCAATGCCCCATCCCGCACCCAGTGAAAGTAATAATTCGGGTTGGCGGTCGAGGGCGAAGCGATCACCGCGCCATTGCTGAGGACGTTTCCGATGAGCTGTTGCGTCGCGACGGCTTTTTCTGTCTGGAGCCACTGCTCCAAGTCGGCGGCCCTCGTTGGCTGCCGGGAAGACAGCGCCACCAAGACGAGGATGGCGACGACGAAATGCCAGCCGGCCTTCAAGATTCGAGAACTCGCTGTGGGGCTTGGGATCATTCCCGACCTCCTTTAACGTTGATTCGACAAACAGGCAGCCGGGCAAACGGCTTCGGATCGAGTTGGCCATTCCCGGATATTAGCGAGGGGTTATCCATGATCGACGTGAAACTGCGCCGCGAGCAACTTGCGATCGGTCCCGCGCAAGATTCCCCGCATCAGGTCGATCGTCTTCGGCTCATCGAAATAGGCCGAATGAACTTCGGTTGCCGATTCCGGAAGCAGAGCGGTGCAATCGAATTCGCAGACGTTATCGGGCGCCGTGACGTTCGGGTCGAGTCCGCTGCGGCCCAGCCGCCGTTTGCCAAAATGCTTCAGGCCAGCCGAAGCGCCCAGCACTGCGTCCCGGCCGGAATAAAGAACCGACACCCGATACGTCAAGTTCGCGATCGCGTCGCCGTCGCTGCCATCGACCGTCTCGCCGCTCTTGAACAGATCGTTGTCCACGTCGGCCGCAACCATCAGCAACTGGCTGAGCAAGCTGACCAGCAACGGGCGATTCTTCCTGGTCCAAGCGCTTTGCATCGCCTTTTCCAGGACGTAATTCCCCATGCTGTGGGCGATGAGCGACGTCTTGGCTCGACAGGCTTTGTCGGGAGATTTCACCGCATCGGCCTGCTTCTTCTGCAGCCAGTCGTACAGCTCCGAGAGGACGTCCGCCAGATCCGGCGCGGCTTCGCGAGCTTCGCTGCGGTCCGGCAGATAATCGGCGGGAGAGCCGGCCGAAGGCCAGGTGAACAACACGCACAAACCGAGCGAGCTGTCGCCGGCGAACAGAGAGTTGCAAATCTTGCGATAGGTCCGCGCTGCATCCTGCCAACCATTGTTGTAGCCATGCACGAACAACGTGACGTGCTGCTGATCGTCATAGCGGTTGGGATCGGTGATTAGCGGAAATCCGGCGGTCGCAGCAACCAACTGCTTCTGAAAAGCATCGGGCCGCGCTCGGGTCCAGTTGGCGAATATATCAACGTCGTCGCTATCGGCGGTCCAATAGCTCAATCCGGCCACCCGGCCGCCAAATTCATCCCCGGCCACATTGCGGTCCGTAATCATCCAATACTTGGGCATTGCTGCGGCTCCGCTGCGCCGATCATTTCTGCGAATTGTGCATTGCCGGCACACCGCGATCCGCACTGCCATTTCCATTCAGCAGCCGAGCGAGCGATCATTTATCCGCGTCGCCATACATCAACTTCTGAGGCAGATTCTTGAACCGCGGCTTCTCGCCCTCTTTGAACGTGATGACCCATGTTCGATCGAACTCCTGGTCGGGCCATTTGGTCGGCGCGTCTTCCACTCCAAAGGCCCCAGCCATCCTCGGGATCACCTTGTGCTCCCAGCAGATCAGCACCGTGTGGCCGTCGTAGTCATGGTTATCCATGATCTCTTTGACCATCTGCTGGAATTCATCGCGCGTGAATCTCTGATTGATCGTTAGGTTCAGCGCGTCGGCCAGGGGTTTGGCTGTTTCAAACGATCGTACGGATGAGGTTTCTTTCTTGGCGGCTTGGGCGTAGATCGCCACCAGCGTCTTGTACTCCAGCACCTCGGGCGTCCCGCGAAAATAGGGCACCAAGGCCGCGGCCCGTTCCTGGCCCTTAAGCGAAAGCTCATTTCCTGCTTGCGGCTTCTCCGCGTGGCGGATGATGATCACTTCCGCCGGTTGCGCCAGCGCCTCGCACGCAGGCGCGAGCAGTATCGCGCAGCCGAGGATCAAATGGCGCATAGCGACCCCTTTCCTACATTCTCGGCAAACAACGGCACCTTCCATCGGCAAGACAAGACCGTCGCAGGGGACCTGAACCGGCCCGATGAACGGGGTCGTGACGAGGAGTATAGTCAAAGCGAAATCGCAGTTGCAAGCGTCTGAATTACGGAATTTGGAAAATCACACATATCATAGTTGTGCCGCTTGCCGCCGAATCGGCAGCCGTCTCTCAGTTTCGTCGGGTTGAAGAGCAAGCGGCGCTCATCGGCAGCCCCGGTCAGGGAAATGGCGTCGATCCGCAAGCAGCCCAGGTCGACGATGGGTGTTCCACTGACAAGCGGGCCGTGGCTTCGATCGGGTCTTGACTCAGTTCTGGGCGATCTGCGGATCAAGACCAAGCCGGACCGGCACTTTGCCAAACGAGCCGCCTGCATGACAAGTAGAGCGTTCGCCGGGCCGAACAGAACTCCAGCAGGGCCGGAGAAACGTTGCGATCGCGTTCGCCGAGCTTGGAGTCGCCCTTCGCCTTTAGCGAAATCTGGACGATGCCACGGCCCTCAAATGCCAAATCGGACAGGAAGGGACACGACTGGACAAGTTTACTAGGAACATCCCGTTCGCGCCGAACCTGGCCACTATTCCCCGCGACGGAATTTGATCCCCAACTGGTCGAACAAGAATGCGTAGATGTCCACCTGCTCGTCGATCTGCTCGGTCAACGGCGTGCCCATTCCGTGGCCAGTGTTGGCGCTGGTGCGCAGCAGGATCGGCGCCGCCGACGTGTTCGCCGATTGCAGCCGGGCGATCATCTTGCGCGACTGCATCGGATCGACCCGCGGATCGTTGGCGCCAGTAAGCATGAGGATCGCCGGGTACTTCGCGCCTGCGAGAACATGGTGGTATGGAGAATAGGCCGAGAGCGCCCGAAACTGGTCTGCGTCCTTGACTGTGCCGAACTCCGGAACGTTGAATGCTCCGTTGGGGGACAGCTCGACGCGCAGCATATCGTAAATGCCGACCGACGAGACCACGGCCTTGACCAGCTCCGGATGCTGCGTGAGCATGGCCCCCATCAACAGGCCGCCGTTGCTGCCGCCGATGATCGCCAAATGCTCGGGCGAGGTGTAACCACGGGCGATCAAGTGTTGCAGTACCGCGGCGAAATCATCGAACACGTTTTGCTTCTTGGTCAGGCTGCCCGACAAATGCCAAGCTTCGCCGAACTCACCGCCCCCACGAAGATTCGCCACGACGCTGATGAACCCTTGGTCAAACAAGACTCGACTGTTCGGACGGAAACTCGGCGCGAGACTGATTCCATAACCGCCGTAGCCGGTCACCAAACAAGGATTCGAGCCATCGCGCTTGGCCGACTTGGGCAGCATGATGCTCAACGGGATCCGGGTGCCGTCCTTGGACGTGGCAAACTCGCGCACGACCTGCACGTCGTTGAACTCAACCGGCGAAGGCGTCGCCAGGGCGGTCTTTTCGGTTTTGCCTGTCTGCGGCTGGTAATGATAAAAGGCCGGCGGCTCGACGAACGACACATTGCTGAAGAGCAATTCATCTCCGTCGAGGGGCGCCATGCCGCCAACGCTCGACACCTCCAATTGCCGCGGCGCTGACTGGGGACGGCCAGCGTGATCGAAGACGCGAATCTCCGACGGCCCGCCCGTTTGATACTCGACGTACAAGAGCGTGTCCGTGGCTGCAAACGTATCGGGACTGCCAAAGTGACTCACGATCGCATCTTTGCCCTCGGGGATGATCTTCTGGGCGGCCGACAGCGTCGGTGTGGTCAGCGATAGCCGCAGCAACTCGCCGCGCGGTGCGCCCTTTCGTGAAATCAGGAACAGCTTGTCCTTTGGCACGAAGACTCCGGCCACGATCTGATCAGGGATCCGGCTGAGCTGCGTCCAAGTTCCGTTTGGGGATCGCAAGTGAAGTTCAAACTCGCCACCATCGCCGTTTTGCATCGTCACGAGCACGTGCCCGGACTTGGCCGTTGCAAGTTTGATCTCGGCGATTCGCGGAAACTCTTTTCCGATTTCGTAGCGGTCGTCTTGAGTCGGCGTGCCCAGCTTGTGGAAATAGACTTGCGTGAAGAAGTCGAGGTCTGCATCAGGGCGCTCGCCGTGGCGGGGATAGCGAGAGTAGAAGAACCCTGCGCTGTCGGCGGCCCAGCTCAAATCGCCGCCAGCGGTGCCGCCGTTGGCACGAGGAACAACCTCACCCGTATCGTGTCCGGTCTTGGCGTCGAACAGGTGGACATCGCCCGCCTCGCTGCCCCATTTCGAGAGCGACACGGCCATGAGGTTCCCGTCGGGGCTGGGCACGTACCAGTCGATCGCCGTGCCGCCATGTGAATCGAGTTCATTCGGATCGACCAGCACTTTGGACGTTGCTGGATCGCCCGGCCAATTCATCACCAGTAGGAACGGCTGCTGTTTCGGGGGCTGACGCTTGATGGCAAACAGCTTGCCCTTTACGTACTTGAGCGAGCTATAGCTATAGGTCTTGGCCAGCATGATTTCCGAAACTCGGGACCGGATGGCCGGCACGTCGGGCAGCTTGTCGAGAAAGGCTCGCGCGTGGGCGTTCTGGGCGTCGCTCCAGCGGCGCACTTCGTCGGCGGATGAGTCTTCGAGCCAGCGGTACGGATCGACGATCGTGACGCCGTGATACGTGTCGATCACGTCGTGGCGCGGTGTCGAAGGTGAGGAGATCGCTACGGCCATGCTCAACAACGTGGTGATGATCGCTATCGACATAATGGCGGCGCGCTTCGGGCGATGTGCGATCAAATGTACTCGCAGGCAATCAGCTCCGCAATAAACGCACGTTCTCGGGCATAGATCCCCGGAGCCTCCGATTCCCGCGGCCCGGCAATGTGGAGCTGCGACTCTGAGTCGGCCGGCGCGTTGACGATCCGCGCCAGCCACTCGCAGGCGCGCTCGACAGAGTCGGATTGCAGAAGATCGACTGCCAAACAAGGGCGAAGGAACACCACGTCTGCCGTTTGCTTGGTAAACATGGTCCCTGGCGATCGGTTTAGCTCATCGCCGCGGACGAGGATCAACGTGGCGTGGCTATCGCGCACGTTCCAGGCAGTACGCTGCTCGGGTGAGTCCGAGGGCGTTTCGGTTAGTCGGGGATAGGCCGCCAGCAATCCGGGAGGCACAAGAAAGTCTTCGGCCCAGCCGCCGCGTGGGCACCAGCCCCCGTAACTCAGACCGTGACGCTGAGCAAAGTCGAGCGCCGCTCGATCGACTCCCGTCTGCCCGCCGGATCGGACCGCGATAGATGACATTTATCAGCTCTCCGGGATTGCAAGGTCGCCGGTTACGGCCAAGAACAATGGCAAATTCAGTGTGCAGTCCGCGTCTTCAATCACTGCACCCTCACTCTGCACAAATTGTCATACAACTCAAAGACTTGGCCGGTCCAAGGACATTCATTCTGCCCGAATCCGCTCCATAAAAAAATGAGACGGCTTTAGCGGTTCTCAGAGCACGGCCCGTTGAACACCGGCCTCGTGGACTTGGTGAGCCGCTAACTCGCCCCGCTCGTCTTCACGGTCGCGCTGTAGCCCGGATTGCTAGCATTTCAGCCCTCCGGCTGCCGCTCGCCTAGGATCGCTGCTAACGCGTTCGAGCCTCGGACAGCCCTCTCGTGGCTTCGTGCGGCGCATCGCGTCTGAGAGCCCTCCAGAGCCCTACCAAGGGATCGTCGGCCGTGGACGGGCCGCCGGGACCACCGCCGAAACGGGCGACCTTTGCAAAGTGTTGCAAGCCGTTGCAAAGAGTTGCAACCAGTGCGCGGCTGATCCGCTCGCGCTGGCACCGTAAGTGAAGAAGAGCGTGAGTTCGTTCTCGTAGCCTCGCGCGGTGCGGGGCGGTTGTTTCATTACGACCGCCCCGGCTGGGGCGGTCTCTCTTTTTCAATTGGAGATCGACCCATGATCGCGA
>DASZFO010000250.1 GCA_035939775.1 Pirellulales bacterium
ACAAACCGGCGATTCGGCCTGGTGAGAAGCAGCAATACTCGAACTTTGGCGCGTCGGTTCTGGGCTACCTGGTTGGGCAGAAGGCTGGCAAGTCCTATCAACAGTTGCTGCGGGAGCGAATCGCGAATCCACTGCAAATGACCGATTGCACGGTGGACCTCAGCGAAGATCAAAAGAAGCGGCTCGCCACGCCGCATGCCAAGTTCGGCTCAGCCACACCGCCCTGGACGTTTGCCGATCTGCCGGGCGCCGGCGGCATTCACGCGACGATGCGCGACATGCTGCGCTTCGCACAGGCTCAATTGACTCCGCCCACCGGGAAACTGGGCGAGGCAATCGACTTGGCTTGGAAACAACAGCGCGACGCGGACGCTTCGGGTCCGGCAATGGGACTGAACTGGATGATTGCCGGCGATGGTCAGACTCGTTGGCACAACGGTCAGACCGGTGGATCGCATTCGGCAATCTTCATCAATCGTGAGTTTCACTGCGCGGTCGTTGTGTTGTGCAACACGGCCGTAACCAACGGGCTCGATCAACTGGCGATCAAGTTGGTAAGGAAAGCGGCAGGCGGGGACTCAAAGCCGGAATCAAAGGAGATGGCCGACCATGCGCCGGGCGATCTCGCCGTTGATGCGAAACTTCGGCACCGGTTGGAGGGTCGGTATCAATTGAACCCGAGCTTTATATTCACTGTTAGCGATCGCGATGGGCACCTGATGGTCAGTATTACGAATCAACCCACTCAAGAGGTCTTTCCGGATTCTCCCACGCGCTGGTCCTACCATGGCGTCGACGCCACCCTGGAATTCAAACTGAAGAAAACGGGTCCCGCCACAAGCCTGGTGCTCCATCAAAACGGCATTGAGCAGACCGCTCGCCGGATTAAGTGAGCCGTCAACCTGTCCGCGCCAGGCCGGGGTGAGGGCAATTTCACTTGGTGAGCATAATCTCGACGCCGACGAGCGAGTCTTGAATCTCGCCACCCTGAAAAGGGCTCTCGGCGATCATCTGTCGAAATTGGCCCCTCGTATACGCCCGCTTGATCAGCATGAAGCGAAAAGTCTGCCGAACGACGAATGAGTTGAGCACTCCCAATTTCAAATTCTGGACTTCCTGCCGGATCGCGTCAGGCGTCACATCGCGACGCAGGTCGATAATCTGCGCGCGGCCGCCCGGCTTGAGAACGCGGTGCATTTCGCGAAGGGAGCTCTCCGGATCGGAGAAATTCTTGAACGCGGCGCGACAGAGCAGGTAATCGAAGCTGTCGGCAGGGAAGGGCATCGCGGCCGCGTTTCCCTGCTGAAAATCGACGTCGACTGCGGCCTCGATCGCATTGCGTCGCGCGATCTCGACAAAGGTGTGGCTGATGTCGAGTCCTGTCACGTGGCGGCCACCGAGCCTGGCCAACTCGATCGCGAAATAGCCTGGCCCGGGCGCCACCTCCAGCACGCTGCCTCCGGGCGCAACGGCGGCCGCAACTCGTTGAGCAATCGCCTGAAACTCCGGCAGCGACGGTCGGGTAATGCGCGCGTACCAACGGGCGATGGGGCCTTCCATGCCCATCCCGCGGTAGCCTTTTTCCGTTGTCGTCGTGGCCATGTCGGATTCCGAGCGCGAAGCGATTGCCGCCCATCGGTCGCTTTGGATGATCGGCCCGCTCAACGTTATTCGCTGTCACGCACCGGTTATTGGGGCATGCAAGAGTTTTCCGACTTTGGCTGCGCCCGAGCGTGTTTCAGCCGCGATCAGGTCTGCCCGATCCAGGATTTGTCGGCGACTTCTTTCCAGCGGGCGCGGATCGCCTCGAACTGTTCGGGCGGCAGCGGCCCGGCCTTGAGCAGCTCGACGTTTTCACGCCAGCGAGTCGGATTCTTGGTGCCGACGATGGCCGTGTGCACGCCCGGAACGCTCAGCGCGAACCGTAGCGCGATCGAGGCTGCCTGCTGGGGGTCGCCCTTCAAGAAGTCGTAGTCGAGTTTTTGGAGCCGTTCCCAATACGCCTGGTGATACCAATTGCTCGGCTTCTGGGAATAGCGCCAGGCGGCATTGGCGATCGGTCGCTTGGCAATTAGTCCCATGCCGCGCTCCCGCGCCAGCGGAAGCGTCAGCTCGATCGCTTCCTGGTCGGCAATGCTGACCGACGTTTGCAGCGAATCGAACGCGCCGCACTCGATCGCATAACGGGCGGCCGAACTGTCCCCGCTGTAGCCGATGTAACGCGTGTAACCGCGCTCGCGGGCCTCCTGCAGTGCGGCAATGACTTCGCCCTTGCGCAGTTCTTGTTCGGAGCACGTGTGAAGATGGATCAGGTCGACCCGGTCGGTCTTCAGTCGCAGGAGGCTGCGTGCGATGCTGTCGAGCAGCGATTCTTTGCGCCAATCCTCGACGCCCGGCCGCTCGGGATGGCCGCACTTAGTGAATAGGAAGTACTGCTTGCGACGATTGCTGACCGCCTGCCCGATCAGTTCCTCGCTGGCCAGATAGCACTCGGCCGTATCGATGACATTCAGGCCGGCGCCCAACGCGGTTGTTAACAGCATCGTGACGTCTTCCGGCGGAGCCTGCTCGAACCCGATCTCGGCGCCGCCAAAACCGAGAACGCTCAGCCGCATGTCCGTCTTACCGAATTGCCGAGTTTCCATGTCGCTTCCTCAACGAGAGTGTTCAGAGTGAGGCGGTTTTTCCGCGGCGCATCTCGTCCGGCGTCGTCCGAGTTCACTCGTGCAAATCACGTACCTCCGGATTCGTGCGTGGCGCCGCTCAGCGCATCGTCGGGCCGTCGAGTAAGGATTTGGCACGAATCAACTCCCCCAAAGACCACGCTTGGAATGGGCATCCGCGCGGTGTGTGGGGCGGATCGCCGTCAGCGATTTCGGGAAGATGCCTCAGTCCCGCGCTATCCAGACGATCGAGCAATGGCTGCAAGAACCTGGCCCTGGCTTCGGTGCGGACCTGGGGCGAGTCGCCGCGCACGCGCACCCAGGCTTCGATGAAAGGACCGGCCAGCCACGGCCAAACAGTTCCCTGGTGATAAGCCGCATCCCGTTCCCTAACGCCGCCGACGTAGTGCGGCGCATAAGCGGGATCAGCCGGGTCGAGCGTGCGCAGGCCGAGCGGCGTCCACAAGCGTTCTTCCACCAGGTCGACGACGCGGCGCGCCCGTTTGACATCCAGCAAATTCTCCGGCAATCCGCCGACGGCGAAGATCTGATTCGGCCGGATCGTGGCATCGACCTGGCCGGAGTGATGGTCGACATCGACGACGTCGTACAAGCAACCGAGCGACTCATTCCAAAGGCGGTTTTGAAACGATTTCAACCCGCGCGCGTAGACGCCGCTCCACTGACCGTCGGATTCTGCGCCGATCTTGAGCGCCGCGAGCCACAGTGCCTCGACCTCGACCGGCTTGCCGATCCGCGGCGTGACGACCCAGTCGCCGATTCTGGCGTCCATCCACGTCAATTGCTCACCGGGGACGCCGGCGCACAACAGGCCGTCGGCGTCACAACGAATCCCGTAGCGGGTGCCCCGAAAGTACCCCGTCAAGATCGCCTGCACGGCCCCGCGCAGTTCTTGGACGAGCGCCGGGGGAGCAGGGGGGCTGCCGGTCTGGCTCCGTTTAAGAAAATCGCCGACGGCGACAACGTACCACAGCGATGCGTCGACCGAATTATATTCGGGCGCGCCGCCTTGATCGGGGAACCGATTGGGCAGCATGCCCTCGGAGATTGTGCCGGCCCACGCGGCGAGAATCTCCGCCGCCTCGTTCATTCTGCCCACGGCCAGGCACAAGCCGCGCAGGGCGATAAACGTGTCCCGGCCCCAGTCGGCGAACCAAGGATAGCCGGCGATGATCGTGAGGCTGTTGCTTGTACGACCGTCAGCCGATGCGGCGCAGTCGCGGCGCACGAGATACGCATCGGCCGATCGTGCGAGCCGACTCGCAAACTTGCCGCGGCGCGTTCGCTCGCGTTTGGCAAGCGTCCGGGCGATCTCGGCCGCACTGCCGCCCAGCTGGGTTAACGCTGGGACAGACGGCTGTGCCGCGAAGATCAGCACGCCGGGCTGGCGCAGATCGATCGAGAATGTGCCCGGCGAGCCCAAATCTTCGACGCAGTCGAGCCCGCGCTCCCGTTCTTGGGTGTAGAGGAAGTTGCGGTACCAAAAAGGTTCGGCCCGATAGGCTCCGTTCGAGAGGGCCGTGACTGCCGGCATCGCCTCGTAGGGTTTCCAAGTCACTCCGAGCGGCTGAGGCTGTGCCTCGAAACGAAAGGCTTGGTTTTCGTGGTGCGAGCCGTGGTAATCGCGGCCCGATAGAAAGGGGCGAATGACGAGATTCGCGGCGCTCTGTGAGCGGGTCGGCTTGCCTCCGACGAGCGTCCAGATCAGTACACACGCGGAGATTTCGTGCGGCACGAATAACTCCTGCGTGATGGTGACTCCCGGCGCCAACTCCCAGACCCAGCAGGGCCAAGGATCATCGGTAAACGATCGCAGACGCTC